>NZ_SCTN01000251.1 GCF_004297345.1 Aquabacterium sp.
TCGGTGTTGGCCCGGTATCGCTGCAAAGCCATTTTCGACCAGCCAGTCGATCTGGATGTCAGGTATGGCCATGGCCATGTCACTTATGGCCGGCAGCGCATGTACGACATCGCCCATCGAACTGGTTTTGACGATCAGAACACGCATCAGCCGTTGGCCTTGGCCTGCTCCGCGACCAGTGCTGGGTTGAAGCGCGGATCGTTGTACATCTTGAACTGCCGATAGACCTTGAAGTACGCTCGGCCCGCCTGGGTATCGGCGATCAGTGCGTCGAGGCAGTTGCCCAGATCGGAGCGCTGCTGGAGGAGTCGCTCAAGCTTGACCTGGCTGCTGTCTCGGTGGGCTTGGTCGACGTCGGTGCGCAGAGTTTGGACCCGCATGGCGTGGATCTTGAGCGCCATGATGGACATCCGGTCAATGATGCTGCCGGCCGTTTCGCTGTTGAGCCTCGCACCAGTGGGGACCTTCGAAATGGGGGCGTCGGTTTGGGCCGAGGCTGCATCCACCAAGCCCAGTTCGGTCAACAAGATTTCATCAACTCGTTCGGTGGCATCATTGCGCGCCTGGTTGTATTTGTCGATAGCACGCTTGTTGAGTGCTATCTCGCCATCGCTGACCGTTGTGCGGCGCGCCAAGTCCTCCTCTGCCCACAACTTGCTATTGAAGTAGTGGTTGGTGCCTATCCATTGCCACAATAAGGTGGACCGCTCTGAAGTGGCCGTGGCGATGGGCTCGGCCACCGGTGGTCCCCCCGCAGCGGAGAGAGCCTGATCGTGCAACTGACTGACTTTGAGGCTTAATGTGGACAGCATGGTCATGGCAAGGGAGTTGGGCGCAGCGAAGCGCAAAGGAGGTCGTATTATCCACGACAACTCACGCCCCAGCTTGGTCGCCAAAATGTCGCTCTCTTTTACATTTGATTTTTAATATGCGCTTGTCCATCATCACCATTAACAGAAATGATGCCAAGGGGCTGGCTCGTACTCTGAATTCCATTTTGCCAGTATTGGCGAATGACGTCGAGTGCGTGGTGGTGGATGGTTTGTCCTCTGATGATTCAGTCGCTGTCGCGCAAAGATTGACGGCGGGGATGAATAATGTGGTTATAAAGTCAGAGAGCGATTCGGGTATTTACGACGCCATGAACAAAGGCGCCCGTCTTGCTCGGGGGAAATATCTGGCCTATGTGAATGCAGGCGATGAGGTCGTCCCGGAGGCTTACAGAAGATACCTTGAATTCATGCGAGCGCATTCTGCGGATGTTTTTTATTCAAAAACATACCTGCGCTCGCTTGAGGGGGTGAATATGGGTGTGCACGAGCGCCACCCAACTCAGATGAATCAGGATACTATTCCTCATCTTACTGCGGCCGTTCGTCGGCAACTTTTTCTCGAGCAAGGTGGTTTTGATCAGCAATACAAAATCAGTGCGGACAGAGAGTTCTTCATCCGGTTGAAGTTGTCGAACGCTTCATTCTTGTTTTTTGATGATGTGGTCGCGATTTTTGAGCTCGGGGGGCTGTCTTCCAGCCCTCGCACCAAAGTCGAAAATTTGCGGATCGACAGGAAGTATGGATTTATTTCCAGCTTCAAGTATTTTCGACGCCTGTTGAAAATGCGACTGGCTGGTCAGGTGCAATCCTGAGGCGTTGCGCAGGATGACGGCATACAGACGGGAAATTGATGGGTTACGTGCGCTCGCGGTGCTGCCCGTCATTTTCTTTCACGCGGGCTTTCGAGTTTTTGGCGGTGGTTTCGTTGGGGTGGATGTCTTCTTTGTGATCAGCGGGTACCTGATCACCGGCATACTGCTGGCGGAGAATGAGTCGGGCAGCTTCTCGATTGCCCGGTTCTATGAGCGAAGGGCGCGGCGGATCTTGCCTGCACTTTTTTTCGTGATGGCGGCCTGCCTGCCGTTTGCATGGTTCTGGTTGTTGCCCAACGACATGCTCAGCTTTGCCAGGAGCGTAGTGGCGGTTACCTTGTTCCTGTCCAACGTTCATTTCAAGAACGAGAGCGGCTACTTTGACACTGCGGTGGAACTGAAGCCTTTGCTCCACACCTGGAGTCTGAGCGTCGAAGAGCAGTATTACGTGATCTTCCCGCTGTTCATTGCAGTGGCCTGGCGGCTGGGTATCAAGTGGTTGATGGCGTTGTTGGCGGCGGTGGCATTGCTCAGCTTGTCTGCAGCCCAGCTTGCGCAGGCGCACAAGCCAGCATCCGCCTACTTTATGCTGCCCACACGCGGGTGGGAGTTGCTGATTGGCAGCTTGACAGCTTTGTATGCCCGTCATGGTCATGGCGAGCAGTTAAGGCGCGGGCGCTGCATCAGTGAAGTAGCGAGCATATTGGGCCTGGCGATGTTGCTTTACGCGGTGCTGGCTTTTGACCGCACAACGCCGTTTCCTGGCATTTACGCGCTGATTCCTACCTTGGGCACGGCCTTGATCATCTTGTATTGCGGGCCCCACACCGTGGTTGGCAGGCTACTGGGCTCCAGGCCTTTTGTTGGAATAGGGCTCATCAGCTACAGCGCCTATTTGTGGCATCAGCCTTTGTTGGCGTATGCGCGGTATCGGAGCTTGTTCGAACCGTCGGCCACGCTGCTGGGGGGCTTGTGCATGATCGCGCTGGTCCTGGCTTGGTTCAGTTGGCGCTTCGTAGAAACACCGTTCAGAGACAAAGCCCGTTATTCGCGGCAGCAGGTATTCGCATGGTCCCTTGGTGGCTCCTTGGTGTTGTTGGCGTTGGGCGGTGCAGGTTGGGTGTTCAAGGGATTCGAGAACAGGCCAGTGGCGGAGCACTTGCCTCGCGGTTACTTCGCACAGAGTTGGATCCAGTATGACGCGACCTCGGGGGTTGATGGGTATCCCTGCATTTCTGAAAGTGGTAGCCTGTGCAGGGTTAATGCCTCTGCGGGGCATCGCAAGATTCTTCTACTGGGCGACTCCCACAGTGCCGACTTCACCTCGGAGTTCCGTCGTTTCGTCTTGGCTCGTCAATTGGACGCCTGGCAGATGTCGGTGGGCGGATGTGCTTTCATTCCGGCGCATTTTGCGCGCCACGATGGAGATTGCGGTAAGGCCAGGCAACGACTGGAGCTTGCCATCAAGGCCATCCACTTCGATCAAGTCATTGTGATCACCAATCTTGATGAGCACATGGCACAAATCGATGTCGAGGGCTCCGCGAACGGCGATCCCCGGGCACGGGTCCGCAACATCGAGGCTTTCACTGGCTTGCTGGAATTGATGTTGGGGCAGGGTGCGAAGGTAGATCTGTTCACGCCTCGCCCAACTTTCGACGCTAGCCCCACGCGAGCCGCCGCCTTGCGCAAGTTTGGTGACCTGCATGTGGTTTCTGCATCCAGCCACGCTTATGTGGGCGATGCCTTCAGGGCCATGCAAGCAAAGCAGCCGGGCCTTCGTGTCTTTGATCAGTACGACACGCTGCTGCGAGCCGGTTGCGGTCAAGCGAGTTGTTTCACGGGGCATACTGCAGCGCTGCAGCCTTTGTATCGGGATGCGGGTCACCTGACTTCGGCGGGCGCCAAGCTGGTGTTCGATGAGTATCTGGCTCTATGGTAGCCTCGCCGACTTTCATGGACCTCCGCAGTTCAACTACATGTTCAGTTCGCTGAAGACTACGCGTGACATCTTGAAGTTCCGTCTGCGGATGTGGAGGGCCTTGCGCGAACCCGCGCCGGCATTGGCAGCATCGCCGCAGGAGCTTGATCGTCTGGTGTCGCTGCAAACCGCGTACTGGCAGGCGCATCCTCCCTTGCTTGGTCTGGCCGCCCAGGAGTTTCTGCATGATTTGAACCGCCATTCGATCAGCACGTATGTGTTGTCGGTTCGTGGTCGCGAGGTGCGCCTGTGGGACAAGGGGGACGTCTCGTACGCAGGGGTAGACGAGGTCACTCGGCGCCATGAGCAGCGCAGTTTTCTGAAAAGGGCCCAGATGTATCGGGCTTTCGTCCAGACTGTGCTGGCCAGGGGCAGCCTAAACGAGTCCTTCGATTTGGCGCTGAATGTCACGGACATTCCTGACGATGCCACCGAGCTACCTATCTTTGGCTTTCAGAAGTTGCGTGGCGGTCATCATTTGCTGTTGCCAGACGTCGATTTCTTTCATAGCAAGTGGTATCGGGATGAGCGCGACGCGGTCTCCTACGAGGAAAAGTCCATTAGCGCCTGTTTTGTCGGTTCTTCAACTGGCGGATTGCTCACCGAAGATGGCATTCGCAACGGTGAGACTCCCCGTTTGAGGGCCGCAGCGTATTACCACGGCCATCCGCAGATACTGTTTCGCATTGCCAATGCTGTGCATTGCGTTTCGGATGAGGCCCGTGCGCTGCTTGAAAGCCAGCCCTACTTTGGTGGTCAGATGGGGTGGCAGGACCAGTTGGGGCACCGCTTTCTGATGTCGATGGACGGTAACGGTGCGGCTTGCTCGCGGCTGGTCAAGGGCTTGCTCAGCAACAGCGTCGTTGTCAAATTCGACTCACCCTACGACCTGTATTATTTCCCGGCACTTCGACTCGGCGGCGATATGCTGCTCGCGACGAGTGAGGCAGACGTCGAACGCTTTGTCGAAGCAGAGCTCGAGTGCCCAGGCACGTTTAAGGACGTGGCCGAATCGGGGCAAAGGTTCGTGCAGAAGTATCTGACGATTCACAGCGTGATGGACTACACCGAGCGTCTGCTTGAGTCTTATGCCTCATTGGTTCGATGTTGAGTCACTGGGGCTCGGGCATTTTGTTGGACTTCAAGGTAGCGGCGCGATGCGGGCGTGCTCGACAAAAATTGGTTTGCCTCCGATAAGGCGCCAGAGTTGGCTGAGTCTCGACTTCTTGCGTAGCTTTGCGCCGGTCTTCTGAGGACGGGCTGTGAAGCCAGCATTGTTCAGCATGTGGACAGCTTGACCGAGATCGAGCAGATAGGGCGCGTAGATGTAGTCCACTACCCCTTGAGGTAAGGCATAGCCGCCGACCAGCCAGACTTGCTTGTCCGCCAGTAGCCGTAGCTCATGGAAGTGATAGGCTACAGCGTTGCCTCGAGGGAACCGATTGACGTTCCAGGGGGCAAGGAAGCGCTCTTTGTCCGCAAGCACGTGCACCTTGTCTTCGAACAGCGTGGGCCATGCATCCAGGTACTTCTGGTCGCCGAATTTGCCGTCCTCCGAGCGCGCGAAGCACCATTCGATGCAGCGGTCCTCCCACCACTGTCGCACGACTTCACCACTGTCGCGCATGATGGTCAGGAATTGAACGCAATAGTGGCCGCTAACCTCGCTGTGGTCGTATTCCGGCGAGTAGGCATGCTCGGTGATCAAGACGGATTTGCCGCTTGCCTCGAAAGCCTTGAAGACAGGGGCAGGGGACTGGCGCAACCAAAGATCCGCATCCAGGTAAGTGATCCGTTGCACAGAGGCATCCGCCTGAAAAACGAACTTGAACGAATAGGGCGTGAGCGTCCAGCAGTATTCACCTGGGCCTCGACCGGGCTTGACGTCCTTGAGGCGTTGGTCCTCCAGTTGGCTTAGCCGCAGCGGGCGCACGTGATTCAGCTTGAGCTTTTCCAGTACGTCACAAGCCTCGTCGTTTACGCAGACCACCCACAGCGTGAAGGCACCAGCATGGCGTTCTAGTGACTGGAGCAGCGCCAGACCCTGGGGCAAAAAGAGGCTGTCGAAGATCGTGACGTAGTGTTCCATCGGGGCGCGTCAATCAATAAGCATTGATGGCGGCAAGCACGGCAGCCACATCGGTATCACTCATCTGTGGATGGCAGGGAATGCTGACACAGGTGGCTGCATGTGCCTCCGATTGCCTCAGCCCCTGGGGATCGCGCGGGATGTCCAGGCAAGGTGGTTGATGGTGTACGGGGATAGGGTAGTGGATCAGGGCCTGAACCTTGTGTTCGGTCATGTGGCGCAGGAAGGCCTCACGGTCCTGACAGTGCAGTACGAAGAGGTGGTAGACGTGGGCAGCGTCTTCTTGCGGGGCGGCCAGCAACGTGACCTTGCTGTGGTTGACAAGGCCTTCGCGGTACTGCCGTGCAATGGCCTGGCGTCTGGCGGTGAACTCGTCCATCCACGCTAAGCGGACCTTCAGAATGGCGGCCTGGATTTCGTCGAGTCGGCTGTTGAGTCCCAGCTCCGGGTGGCTGTAGCGCACGCTCTGGCCGTAGTTGCGCAGGCGCGCCGCACGCTCCGCCAGGGCCGTGTCAGACGTGACCATCATGCCGCCGTCGCCCACGCAGCCAAGGTTCTTTGTGGGATAGAAACTGTAGGCGCCGGCTCGACCAAAGCTGCCTGCAACCTTGCCATCGATTCGGGCGTAGTGCGCCTGCGCGCAGTCTTCGATCAGCTCGATCTTGTGCTCGTGGCAAAGGGCGACCCAGGCTTGCATGTCCCGTATCTGACCGTACAGATGAACAAGCAAGATGGCTTTGGTTCTGGGGGTGATGCAGCGCTTGACGCTGTCCATGTTCATCAGGCCGGTGTGGGTGTCGATGTCGGCCAGCACGGCTTTTGCGCCCGCACGGTGTATGCCCAGCACTGAAGCGAAGGCGGTCATCGGGGTGGTGATGACTTCATCGCCAGGGCCGATGTCCAGGGCACGCAGGGCAACCTCAATGGCGTCCATGCCATTGCCAACGCCCACGCCGTGTTGCACGCCACACAGGGCCGCCCATTGTTGTTCGAAGTCGGTGACTTCTTTGCCAAGCACATACCAGCCGGATTCCAGTACTCGGGCTACGGCGGTCAGGGTGGCTTCCCGGATTTCCTGGGGTTCGGCTTTGAACTCGTTCATCAGGATCACGATTGGTGCTCCCAGTAATGTTGTTGGTGTTGTCGGTAGAAGTCGAGTGTTCTGCGCAGGCCGGTGTCCAGAGAGATCCTGGGCTTCCAGCCAAGTTCAGATTCGATCAGCGTGAAGTCGCTGTAGTAGTCGCCAATGTCGATGGCCTTGCGGTCGGCTGGGAAGGGAATGAGTTCGCTGCAGGCCCCGGCCTGCAGGGCAGTGAGCTTTTGAGCCAGATCCTTGAGGTTGACGACCTCCTGGCTGCCCAGGTTGTACACGCGGCCATTGGCTTTGTCCGATGCGCCGGCAATCAGCAAGGCATCGACGCAGTCGTCAACGTAATTGAAGTCTCGCAATTGAAGCCCGTCGCCGAAAATCTTGACGGGCTTTCCCTCCAGCAGCAGGCGAATCCAGATGCCCAGGAAGGTCTGGCGGGCGTCTTTGACGCGCATGCCCGGGCCGTAGGTGTTGGTCAGACGCAGCGCACAAGCTTTGATGCCGTGCACGTTGTTGTAGAGCAGGTGATACCACTCGCCGGCAAGCTTGTTGATGCCATTGACGTCGACTGGGCGAATGGGGTGCTTTTCATCGACGGGCAGGTAGTCGGGCTTGCCGTATAGCTGGCGCGTGCTGGCGAATACGATCTTGACGTCGGGGTTGAATTGGCGGCACGCTTCAAGGATGGACAGTTGAGCGCTGGCGTTGATATCCAGATCGGTGCGCGGGTCCGTCATCGAGTCCAGGTGGCTGGTCTGGCCGGCCAGGTTGAACAGGTAGTCCACGCCTTGGATAAGGTGCCGCATGGCATGCGGGTCACGCACATCGCAGATGTTCACGCGCAGTTTGTTCTCGATATCGTGGACGTTGAACTTGTTGCCTCCATACAGGGGAATGAGGCTGTCTACCAGCGTCACGTTGGCGCCTTCGGCAACCAGGCGCCGTGCCAAGTTGGAGCCGATGAAGCCCAGTCCGCCCGTGATGAGCACTTCCTTATTTGCGTACATAGATGCGCCCTTCCCACTTTGCGTTCACTGAGCAGGGGATATTGTCCACGGAGTCGAAGGATTCCAACTCAATCCACCGCTCGGCCAGTTTGAGATCGAACAAGCGCCTCGAGAAAACGCGGATGGGGTAGCTGGCCGGATAGATGGACGCGGGGACGTGTTGCACGAAGAATTGGTCCTGCAAGGCATCGGAGAAAGGTGTGCGGTCGATGATGAGTGTGCGCACTGAAGTTAGCTCCAGTTGAGCCAGCATGGCGAAGGGGTCGTCCAGGTATTGCAGCACGCTGCTGAGCAGCGCCACGTTGGGGTGCATGTCGGCTTCGCATTGCGCGACCGTATCGAAGAAGCGCAAGCTGCCTTCGGCGATCAGGTTCTGGCCTTGGCGTACAAATTCAGCTTGCTCGACGACGCCCCATTGCAGATCGCGTAGGTTTTGCAGGAACTTGCGATTCTGAAAATAGCCGCTGCCCAGCGAACCTCCGAAATCCAACACCCGTAAGGTTTGCTGGTTCTGCGCTGCGACCAGCAGCAGGCCGGCCAGTACGGGCCAGGCGTACTCAATGTGGTCGAAGAGCACGCCGTCGCGTTCGAACACTGCCTGGCCTGTCTTGACCTTCAGCACCGATTCGGTCACCTGCTTGAGAATGTTGGTTTGGTCGTAGCCCGATGACCGCTGCGCGCAGTCCTGCCAGTTGGGGTAGGGGCCCTCCAGGCGCAGTTGCCCTTGGGCTTGCAGCTTGTCCAACCGACTCAGCGTCTTGCGCTGGCGATTGCGCTCGGATAGGCGGAGCTTGGTGTGCTGGAGCCATGTCTTGGCTCGGCGCTTGGCGGGAATGCGGGTGTTCTCGCCCATGAAGGCGGCGAAGCTGGCGCGGGCCTGGGCGTTGTCTTCCACGGCGATGGGGGCCAGCATGATCGGCGTCTGGCTGACCTGCACGTCGAAGGCCGTGGTGTCGTCACAATGCGTGCCGGAGTTGTCGTTGCCGATGTTGTGAACCAGTGAGCGCCCGGGGTAGAGCGTGAGCTTGCCCTGCAGGTAGGCCGATGCGTACCAGCGGATGGCCCAGGAATTGTTGCGACCCATGATCTGCTCTTTGAGCATGCCCATGTAGTCGTAGTTGTGGCCGAAGTTGAAGTCAGCCTCCTGCTTGCTGTTGACCAGGGTCTTGTAAAGCGCTGTGCCGTCTGGGTTGAACAGGCGCCAGGCCCGGCGCCATGTGGCCCAACCCCAGCAGTCGGCGCCGCGCAGGAAGAAGGTCTCCGGCAGGGGCGTCTTGACCGGGTAGACATAGCCGTGGATGCTGGCCACGCGTTCGTCGGTTTCGTACATGGCCAGCGCGTCGTTCATGAAGCGCAGGAAGTGCGGCGACGTAACCATGTCGTCCTCCAGCACGATGACGCGGCCAGCGCGCTCGCACACATCGGTGACGCCCTCGATGATGTTTCTGGCCAGGCCCTGGTTGGTTTTGCGTTCAACAAGGGTCACGCTCTTGAAGCCTTGCGTCGCGCGCACCAGTGTGCGCACGGCGTCGACCGCCGCAGTTTCTTCAGGTGAGCGCGGGCCATCGGAATAGACGATCAGGTCCGTGCCACCAGCCAGGTCATTGGCTCGCAAGGACGCTAGCGTACGGGCCAGATGGTCCGGCCGATTGAACGCGAACAGCACGACAGGGCAGGGCCCGGTGAGTGTCGCGCTGAAGTCGGGCTTGCCTGGCGTGTTCATAGTCCCAGACAATTCCCATCACGGTAAAAAATGGATGTCTGCGTGATGTAGGTGATCAGCGGTGCCAGACCGCGCAGGCGCAACTGGCGGAACCCGTGTTGCTTGAGCAGCTCAATGCCTTCTTTGTATTCATCGCGATCGGAGTTGTCCAGCACGATGATGCCAGTGGCGGTGAGCGCCTGCAGCGACTGCTTGATGCAGTTGACGCGATCACGTCCGTCCACTACCACGATATCCCAGGGGCCAGCCTGCTGCACGCGGCGGCAATAGTCCCCGTCTCTGACCAGCGGCACGTG
>NZ_SCTN01000595.1 GCF_004297345.1 Aquabacterium sp.
CGCAGCCCGCGTCGAGGAACTCGTCGATGTAGCGGTCGGGCTCGGAGATCATCAGGTGCGCGTCGAGTGGCAGGCGCGTCCGTCGTCGGAGCGCCTTGACCGTCTTCGGCCCGAACGTCAGGTTCGGGACGAAGTGGCCATCCATGACGTCGAGGTGGATCCGGTCGGCCCCCTCGCTCTGTGCCCGACGAACGGCGTGCGCAAGGTTCCCGAGATCGGCATCGAGGATGCTCGCGGCGACGCGCGCTCGCCCGAGCGTCTTCGTCGGAAGGGTCGGTGCCGCGCGCCGGGATGGCATCAGGCGTCCACGCCGGCCGGGAGGCCCTCGGCGCTTCGTTCGCCGCGCAGCGCGGCTGCCGACGAAGCCTCGAGTCGGGCCCGGCGGCGCGCGACCGCGGCGACCGGCGGCGCCCCCGCACGATCGGCGGCGAGCTGCCCGCAGGCGGCACCGACCTCCTGGCCCCGATTCCGACGGATGGTGACCGGCAGGCCCTCACGGCGGAGCCGCTCGGCAAACCGCTCGATGACCGGCATCGGGCTCGCCGTCCACGGGGTATGCGCCACGGGGTTCATCGGGATCAGGTTGACATGCGCGAGGGTCCCGCGCAGGAGCTCGGCCATCGCCTCTGAATCGGCATTGGTGTCGTTCACGCCGCCGATCATCGTGACCTCGTAGCTGATCCGCCGGCCGGTTGCGGTCGCGTGGTCCTTCGCCGCGGCGACAACCTCGGCGATCGGCCAGCGGCGGTTGAGGGGCACGAGGACGTCGCGCAGCGGATCGCGAGCCGCGTGGAGGCTGACCGCCAGCGTGAACTGCGGCCCGAGCGCGGTCAGGCGCCGGATCCCGGGCACGACGCCCGAGGTCGAGACGGTGATGTGGCGCGCCCCGAGGCCGAACCGGCCCGGGTCGTTGAGGGCGGCCACGGTCTCGAGCACGCGATCGAGGTTCAGGAGCGGCTCGCCCATCCCCATGAACACGATGTTCGTCAGGCGCCGGCCGCGCGTCGCCAGGCGCCTTGCCGCACTGCGGACCTGGTCGAGGATCTCCGCCGCCTGGAGGTCCCGTCCGAACCCGAGCTCGCCCGTCGCGCAGAACGGGCACGCGACGGCGCACCCGGCCTGGCTGGAGATGCACAGCGTGTTCCGTTCCCGGCGGTCGCTGCCCGCCGGGTAGTGCATCAGGACGCTCTCGATCGCCGCGCCGTCCGCCAGGCGATGGAGTGCCTTCTCGGTCCGTCCGCCGTCGGCGAGCACGAACTCCGAGGTGTCGATGGTGTCCCAGGCGAACGCGGAGGCGAGTGCCTCGCGCATCGCGGCGGGCAGGGTCGAGACGTCGTCCAGGCTCGACGCCTCCGACCGCCAGACGGCATCGAGGACCTGGCGGGCGCGGAACGCGGGCTCGCCGCGCTCGCGGAACCAGGCCTCGAGCTGGCTAGCGGTCTGGCCCGAGATCCCCGGACGCTGGACCGGGCTCCCGGCGAGTTCGAGCGTGGGCATCGGCATCTGGCTGGGCATCGGGGCGCATTGTCGCACGGGATCCGGGGGCAGCCGGCTCGCCGGTGGGTCGATGGTCCCGGAGGGCGCGCCAGATCCGTTGGGGCGTCATCGGGAGGTCGAGCGGGCGAATGCCGGTGGCCGCTGCGACGGCATTCGCGACCGCCGCCGCACCGCCGACGACGGCCGCTTCGCCGATGCCCTTGGCGCCGAACGGCCCGTCGGGC
>NZ_SCTN01000252.1 GCF_004297345.1 Aquabacterium sp.
CCCCTTCCCTTGAGCCGCGCCCCAAATCGGCACACTCCTTGCATCAAGGTGGGGCCTCCAGGAAGTTCTCTGCGGGCAAACTGATTGAATGCACCAAAAAATGGATATCGCTGCGGAACGACACATGGACATCGACCACCAACGCCATCAACTGCGCATGACCGTGCTCATGACGCCGGACATGGCCAACTTCTCGGGCAATGTGCACGGGGGCACCATCCTCAAGCTCCTGGACCAGGTCGCCTACGCCTGCGCCAGCCGCTATGCCGGCTGCTATGTGGTGACCCTGTCGGTGGACCAGGTCACCTTCCGCCAACCCATTCACGTGGGCGAACTGGTGACCTTCCTGGCCTCGGTCAACTTCACGGGCACATCGTCCATGGAGATCGGCATCAAGGTGATCGCCGAGAACATCCGCACCCAGGTGGTGCGCCATGCCCAGAGCTGCTTCTTCACGATGGTGGCCGTTGGCGACGACACGAAACCCACCCCGGTGACACCGCTGACGCCCAGCACACCCGACGAGGTTCGCCGCTTCAATGCCGCCAAGCTGCGCCGCCAGTTGAGGCAGGAGCTGGATCAGCGCTTCAAGGCCATCCAGTCCGAAACCGCGCAAGCCTGACCTCCTCACGCCATGCCTGACAATGCCGGGCATGGCCAAGGAAAAAACCGTCTATACCTGCAGTGAATGTGGTGGCATCAGCCCCAAATGGCTGGGCAAGTGCCCACACTGCAACGCTTGGAACACGCTGGAAGAAACACGCGCTGAACCAGCCGGCGCCAGCAAGAACCGCATGCAGGCGCTGGCGCGCGGGCTCAATGCCGCGCAGCCCGTCACCACACTGGCTGACATCGAAGCCGCGGATGTGTCCCGCACGCCCACTGGTCTGGAAGAGCTGGACCGCGTGCTGGGTGGCGGCATCGTTGCCGGTGGCGTGGTGCTGATCGGCGGCGACCCAGGCATCGGCAAATCCACCCTGTTGCTGCAAGCGCTGGATGCCTTGTCCCGCCAGATGCCCGTGCTGTATGTGACGGGCGAAGAAAGCAGCGCCCAGGTGGCCCTGCGGGCCCGGCGACTGGGCCTGGATGGCTCGCACGTGCGCGTGCAGGCCGAGATCCAGCTGGAAAACATCATCGCCACCATGGCTGCCGAAAAGCCAGCCTTCTGCGTGATCGACTCGATCCAGACCGTGTTCTCGGATCAGCTCACTTCGGCGCCCGGCTCCGTGGCACAAGTGCGTGAATGCGCAGCCCATCTGACACGCGTTGCCAAATCCAGCGGCTGCACGATGGTGCTCGTGGGGCATGTGACCAAGGAAGGCGCCCTGGCCGGCCCGCGCGTGCTGGAGCACATCGTCGATACGGTGCTGTATTTCGAGGGCGACACGCACAGCAGCTTCCGACTGATCCGCGCGATCAAGAACCGCTTTGGCGCCGTCAACGAAATCGGCGTGTTCGCCATGACGGACAAGGGACTCAAGGGCGTGACCAACCCCAGCGCCATCTTCCTGTCTACCCACAGCGAACCGGTGCCGGGCTCCTGCGTGCTGGTCACACTGGAGGGCACGCGTCCCTTGCTGGTGGAAATTCAAGCCCTGGTGGATGCCGGCGGCCCCAGCCCGCGCCGTCTGAGCGTGGGCCTGGAGCGCGATCGCCTGGCCATGCTGCTGGCCGTGCTGCACCGCCACGCGGGCATGGCGTGCTTTGATCAGGACGTGTTCGTCAATGCCGTGGGCGGCGTGCGCATCAGCGAGCCGGCCGCCGACCTGGCGGTGTTGCTGGCGATCCAAAGCAGCCTGCGTGGCAGGCCTCTGCCCAAGGGCTTCATTGCCTTTGGCGAAGTGGGCCTGGCGGGCGAAATCCGCCCTGCCCCGCGTGGTCAGGATCGTTTGAAGGAAGCGGCCAAGCTGGGCTTCTCGATTGCCGTGGTGCCCAAGGCCAATGCGCCGAAGAAGCCTGTCGAGGGCCTGACCATCCATGCCGTGGACCGCGTGGAAGAAGCCATCGAGCTGGTGCGCTCACTCATGTGAGCCGCACAAGACAGGGCCTCAGCCCTTGATCGCCTGCCTCAGGTTCAGACCTGAAGCGATCAGGGCACCGAAGTACACCACAGCAGCACCGACCAAGCACCCAGCCAGCGCACCGATACGCAACCAGGGCTGCTGGCGCAACTCCACCCACAGGATGTGCTCGGATGCGAACCACAGGCCGGCCCCCAACAGCGCGGTCGCGATCACGATGCGCACGCTGAACAACATCCAGCCAGGCGAAGGCTGGTAACGCCCGGCCTTGCGCAAGCCTGTCAACAACCAGCCAGCGTTGACCAGAGAGCCCAGACCGATGGACAAGGCCAGGCCGGCGTGCCCCAGATACGGCACAAAGATGGCGTTGAAAATCTGCGTGATCACCAGCACCGTGATGCCGATGCGCACCGGTGTCTTGATGTCCTGAGTGGCATAGAAACCAGGCGCAAGCACCTTCACGCCGATCAGCCCCAGCAGGCCCACGCCGTAGCAGGACAAGGCCAGCACCGTCTGCTTCACGTCATTGGGCGAGAAGTGCCCG
Source organism: Aquabacterium sp. (assembly GCF_004297345.1). Classification (GTDB taxonomy): domain Bacteria; phylum Pseudomonadota; class Gammaproteobacteria; order Burkholderiales; family Burkholderiaceae_C; genus Aquabacterium. Next base: position 2,566 of record NZ_SCTN01000252.1, read on the forward strand.
TAGTGATACAGCACGGCCACCAGCGGCTTGGAGAACACCAACAAGGCCACGGCACTGGGCAAAGCCAGCAAGAGCACCAGGCGCAAGCCCCAATCTAGCAAGGATGAAAACTGATTCACGTCACCGCTGGCCTGCGCGCGCGACAACTGCGGCAGCAGCACCACCCCCAAAGCCACGCCCAACATCGCCGTAGGGAACTCCATCAGGCGATCGGCATAAGTCAGCCAGGACACGGCCCCCGCACCCAGATGCGACGCGATCTGCGTATTGACCAGCAAGGACACCTGCGACACGGACACACCCAGCACCGCCGGCGCCATCTGACGCAAGATCCGCCCCACGCCTGGATGCGCCCTCGCCTGCCGCCACGCTGCCAACGTCAAACCCACGCGCGGGATCATGCCAATCTTCAGCAAAGCCGGAACTTGCACGCCCAATTGCAGCGCGCCACCAATCATCACGCCAATGGCCAGCGCGAACACGGGCTCGATACCGTGCGACTTGAACAAGGGCGACACGAACACTGCCGCACCAATCACGGACATGTTCAGCAAGACCGGCGTTACAGCCGGCACGCCAAAGCGCCCCCAGGTGTTGAGGATGCCGGCACTGAGCGCCACCAGTGACATGAACCCGATGTAGGGGAACATCCAGCGCGTCATGACCACAGCCGCATCGAAACCGCCGCTTTCCTTCAGACCCGACGCCATCGCCCAGACCACAAAAGGCGCGCCGATCACGCCCAGAACGCACACGATGGCCAACACGCCAAACAGCACCGTGCCAACTGCGTTGACCAGATCGTGTGTGGCCTGGTCGCCATTCCTGGCGCGGCTCTCGGCCAGGATAGGCACAAAGGCTTGCGAAAAAGCGCCCTCGGCAAACAGGCGGCGCAGCAAATTCGGGATTCGAAACGCCACGTTAAAGGCGTCCGTCGTGGCGCTGGCACCGAAAGCTGCCGCGATCAGCAACTCCCGAACCAGGCCAGTGATGCGTGACGCCAGGGTCAACAGGGAGACGATGGATGCGGATTTCAGCAAGCTCATCCGGCCATTATAGAAAGCGCAGCACGCCTGACTTGGCAGCACACAGGAAGCGCGCTATAATCTTCGGTTTTCCAACCAACTTAGCCCTGTTGGGTGCGAATTGTTTGTTTGGGTAAACCTAACAAGGCCAAACAAGACAGGCATTCGCAGGGCTCGAAAATCATGGCATCTGCATCCAAAGCCAAAAAGACCGTCCGTATTGCCTCGGGCCGCAAGCGCGCTCGTCAAGACGTCAAGCTGAACGCAGCCAACTCGGCTCTGCGTTCGAAGTTCCGCACCGCCATCAAGAGCGTGCTCAAGGCTGTGCAAGCTGGCGACAAGCCCAAGGCTTCCGAAGCTTTCAAGATTGCTCAAAGCGTGATCGACTCGATCGCCGACAAGGGCATCTTCCACAAGAACAAGGCCGCTCGCCACAAGAGCCGCCTGTCGGCCAAGATCAAGGCCATCGCCGCCTGATTTCGGTTCGCCGACCTGAGGTTTCGGCCTCACACAACAAGGCTCGCTTCGGCGGGCCTTTTGTTTTGTCGGCTCGAAATCAGAATCCGGCTCGCCCTCATAGGCATCCGAATCCAGACTTCCGCGAGACAAACGCCAAAAGCGCCATCACGTGGCGCCATTCGTCAATCATCACCAAGTCAGGTTCGAGGCGGATCGGGCAACAAGCAGGCTTCGACCACCTGCAAATCGTTGTCTCGGGCGAAGTTCATGACGAAATCCCAGGCCATGGGCTCCAGGGCTCGCAAGGCTTCATTGACCACCACGCACTTCACATCGCCCATGCTTGTGGGCACGCAATACGGCGAATAACCGATGTGCGCAGCCATACCCATGGCGGCTCCGCCGGGGCGGAAACTGGACATGGCGCCAGCCAGACGTTCAGCCCAATCGCTAGGGCGAAAGGTTTTGCCGTTACTGGTGATGCCTTGAATGAAGACTTCGCGTGGTTTGGTGGGATTGGGGGTTGGGGGCGTAGGTAAAGTCGTCGACACGGTGGCGCTTCCGACGGGCTGTGCAATGGGTGAATTGACAGGCGCAGCGACAGATTGTGTCTGACGACTGCGGGGAACAAGGGCAGACTGAGACGGGTAGTCCTGGCCCGGCACCTTGGTGATGGACACGGCCTCAATGAGCGTTTCCATGCGTGACAGTCCTCCATTGTCGCGTTCGAATTGATCTCCCGCAACATTGATGCCAAGAGTCCGCGCCCTCAAGTGGGTCACCGACTTGACACCCGCCCGTGCGCAGCCCATTGCGCGCACCACAAGGGCAATGTCGGCGAGCCTGACAGCCGGCTGAAGTCATTGCAAGCCGTTCATCACCCTGGTTCTGCACGGAAATCGCCTGTGCGTGAACGATGCCCGCATTCCTGAGGCGTCGCCTTTTACTTAGAATAGGCTCTGGCGCAGTGCCTGCTGCGCCTTTTTTCTTTTGCAAACGAACCTGAGATCCCTCGCACCATGAACGCTCCCGTGTCGATGCCCCATGTGATGCCCACCTACGGCCGCCTGTCCATTGCCCTGTCGCATGGCGAAGGCGTTCGCGTCTGGGACACCGATGGCCGACGCTATCTGGATGCGCTGTCCGGCATCGCGGTCAACACTTTGGGCCACAAGCACCCCAAACTGGTCCCCGCCCTGCAGGATCAGGTCGAAAAGATGATCCACTGCTGCAACTACTACCAGGTGCCGCTGCAGGAAGAACTCGCCCGCCTGCTGGTCGAGCGTTCGGGTATGACCAACGTCTTCTTCTGCAACTCCGGCCTGGAAGCCAACGAAGCCGCCCTGAAGATTGCGCGCAAGTACGGCCACGAAAAAGGCATCGACCGCGCTGAAGTGGTCGTGTACGAGAAGGCCTTCCATGGCCGCTCGATCGCCACGCTGTCGGCCACCGGCAACCCCAAGGTGCACGCTGGCTTCGAACCACTGGTCGAAGGCTTCGTGCGCGTGCCGCTCAATGACATCGCCGCGCTGGAAGAAGTCGCCCGCACGCGCCCCAATGTGACCGCCGTGTTCCTGGAAGTGATCCAGGGCGAAGGCGGCATCAACCCGGCCCGCGCCGAGTACCTGCAAGCCGTGCGCGCCCTGTGCGACAAGCAAGGCTGGCTGCTGATGCTCGACGAAGTGCAATGCGGCATGGGCCGTACCGGCAAGTGGTTTGCCCACCAGTGGGCCGGCATCCAGCCTGACGTGATGCCGCTGGCCAAGGGCCTGGGCTCGGGCGTGCCGATTGGCGCCGTGGTTTGCGGCCCCAAGGCTGCCAATGTGCTGCAGCCTGGCAACCATGGCACGACTTTCGGCGGCAACCCCTTGGCCATGCGCTCTGGCGTGGAAACCATCAAGATCATCGAAGAAGACCAGTTGCTGGCCAATGCAGCACGGGTGGGCCAACACCTGCACGACGCACTGGTTCGTGAACTGGGCGAACTCAAGGGTGTCTCGGAAATCCGTGGGCAAGGCCTGATGATCGGCATCGAGCTGGATCGCCCTTGCGGCGTGCTGCTGCAACGCGCCGTAGATGCCGGCCTGCTGCTGAGCATCACGGCCGACAAGGTCATCCGACTGTTGCCCGCCCTGATCGTCACGGCGCAAGAGGCCGACGAGATCGTGGCCATCCTGGTGCCGCTGGTCAAGGCATTCCTGTCTGAAACAAGCGCTGCTTAAACTGACGTCTGAATTCGCATGAAGCCCGGTATGAGTCTCATCAAACACTATCTGCAGTTCAAGGACCTTCGCGAACAGGAGTACACCTACCTGTTCGAGCGTGCCGCGATCATCAAGAAGCGCTTCAAGAACTACGAGAAGTACACCCCTCTGGTGGACCGTACCCTGGCCATGATCTTCGAAAAAGCTTCCACGCGCACCCGCGTGAGCTTCGAAGCGGGCATGTACCAGATGGGCGGCTCGGTGGTGCACCTGACCACGGACGGCAGCCAGTTGGGCCGCAGCGAGCCGATCGAAGACAGCGCGAAGGTGATCTCGCGCATGGTCGACATCGTGATGATCCGCACTTACGAGCAATCCAAGCTCGTGAAGTTCGCGGCCAACTCGCGCGTGCCGGTCATCAATGGCTTGACCAACGAGTACCACCCTTGCCAGATCCTGGCCGACATCTTCACCTACATCGAACATCGCGGCTCGATCAAGGGCAAGGTCGTGGCCTGGGTGGGCGACGGCAATAACATGGCCAACACCTGGCTGCAGGCCGCAGAGATCCTGGGCTTCACGGTGCACGTGAGCACCCCAAGCGGCTACGAGATCGACCCGGCTGTGGCAGGCATCAAGGACACGAGCTGCTACAAGGTCTTCAAGGACCCGATGGACGCCTGCCGTGGCGCGCACCTGGTCACCACTGATGTGTGGACCAGCATGGGCTTCGAAGCCGAGAACGAAGAGCGCAAGAAGGCCTTTGCCGACTGGTGTGTCGATGCCGACATGATGGCCGTGGCCGCACCAGACGCGCTGTTCATGCACTGCCTGCCGGCGCACCGAGGCGAAGAGGTTGAGGCAGATGTCATCGACGGGCCGCAGTCCGTCGTGTGGGATGAGGCGGAGAACCGCTTGCACGTACAAAAGGTACTCATGGAGTACCTTTTGTTGGGGCGCATTGGCTGAAAGCCAATGTGAACCTGGGCCGTCAGGCCCGCAAGCGGTTCCGGCGAAGGCTCATATCGCGTAGCGATGTGAAGCCACCAGAGGTGGCGGCCGTAGCCAAAACCGGCTGACAGAACCGATCTTGATCAGAACCGATAAGCCAGGCGCAAACCGCCCCAGTGCTTGCCCGCTACCGTGATGGGCGCAGCCACCTCCTTGAGCAGCACGAACTTGCCGCCGCCCATGTCGCGGCGGTAGGTTTGCAACAAAAAGGGGCGCTTGTTGCGCGCAGAAGCCAGGCCCGTTCGATCATTGAAGATGCGACGCCAACGTGAATTGGCCGTGTTCCACACCACATCGCCTGGTCGCTGAGGTTGGCAATAGATGTGGTTGTGCGTCGAGATATAGCCATTGCGATCAGCCGCAATGCAGAACACCACATCCGGCAGCGCCTTGATGGCTTCTTCCTGGATAGACGGGAACAACTCGTCTGTCAGTGTATTGAAGCGCGTGGCGTGCTGCTGAGGCTGGGTGCCGGCCATGGCCTGGTAGTTCTCATCAAACAGATGCTCCAGCGTCACGCGCCGAGAAGCCACCGCAGCCTCCAGCGTGGCCGAAATCTGCAGCGCGGTTTGTTGGACCAGTTCGATATAGGGCGTATCGGCTGTGTGGACACCACAGCCGGCAATCATTTCCATCAGGCGCTCGGATACGGTCAGCACGGCGTCGCTGCGCTTGAACGCGGCAGACAGCTCCTGACGGGCCTTGCCCACCTCGCCTTCCATGAGGCTGATTTCCTGATTCACACCTTGCGTCAATTGACGGCTGGCATCTGCGGCCGCACTGATGCGTTGCACGCCCTCTTCCACACCATGCAATGCGGCATGAAAGGTTCGGCGCCCCTCGCCTTTGGCGGCATCACCACCTTGATCGGTCAGATCACTGGCCAGGGATTGAATGCGTTGATCGAGTTGCCCGATCGTGCTCATGATGGCTTTGGAAATGGACTCCACTTGCGTGGACAGGTCCTTCACCGCATCGGCCACCACGGAGAAGCCGGCGCCGGCCTCGCCCGCACGTTTGGCTTCAACCGAGGCGTTGAAGGCCACCAGCCGCGTCTGCAAGGCAACCTGGGTGATTTGCTGAGCAGCGTCGGACACTTGATGTAAGGTCTCGACCACACCGCTGACTTCTCGCCCCACATGGGCCACGGATTCGCGCGCTTGCTGCATGGATGCCATGCCGCCTACGGTTTCGGCGTGGATCTGATCTTGAGAGCGGACGATGTCCTGCAGCTTGGCCACGAGGCTGGCCAGGGTCTCGGTCTGGTGATTGGCCACCGCTGTGGTGTCTTCAAGGCTGCCGCGCAATTGCGCCGCCTCGCAACCCAGGCCGCTGGTATCGCGCTCCAGGGTTTCGGCCAGTTGAATCAACTCGTGGTTCATGGTGGGCGCAGCAGCATACTGAACCACCGTGGTCTCAACAGGCTTGCGATGGAACCAGCTGAACATGGTTGGGCGCCCTCACACTCGTTCCGATTCAGTGACCGCTCACCACTCTCTCAGCTTGACACGCAGGCGAGCGATGGACTGACTGTGCAACTGGCACACGCGGGATTCGGTCACGCCCAGCACAGCGGCGATTTCCTTGAGATTCATGTCTTGCTCGTAGTACATGCTCATCACGTACTGCTCACGCTCAGGCAGGTTCTTGATGGCTTCGACCAGAGCATGCCGCATGCGATGGTCCTGCAGCAAGCTCAAAGGGTCGTTGCCCTCGTCGGTCACGTGGCGATCGAGGTAGTCGTTGTCGCCATCCTCGCCGCTCATGTCTTCCAGGTAGATCAGCTGGGTGCCGCGCACCTTGCCGAGCATCTCCTGGTAGTCGACCAAGGTCATGCCCATTTCCTTGGCGATTTCGCTTTCTTGCGGTGCACGGCCCAGGCGTTGCTCCAGCCTGTGCACGGCACCTTCAATGTCGCGCTGCTGTTTGCGCGTGCCGCGGCTGAGCCAGTCTGCGCCGCGCAACTCGTCGAGCATGGCGCCACGAATCCGCTGGGTGGCAAAGGTCTCGAACTGCACGCCCTGCCCTGCATCGAAACGCGTCAGCGCATCGGTCAGGCCAATCATGCCGACCTGAATCAGGTCATCGATCTCGACGTTGGCCGGCAGTTTGGCAATCATCTGGTGCGCCAGGCGTCGCACTAGAGGACTGTATTGGCGCAACATCGCGTCGATCTCAAGTCGTCCTTTGGCGGTGTACATGCTCTGCTCCATGAACATCAATCAATTGAGTACGGGGGCTGCGCAAGAAGGCAAGGCTGCCCCCGGCGACATCAGGTGGTCAAAGGCCGTGTCACTCAAGGCGAGCGGCAAGGCTGTGCGCAGCAGACCAGCTGCCAGTTCGAGAAATCGGGGATGCGGATCAACGCTGGCAGGCTCGCGCGGATCCAGCAGTTGCCAGTCACGCTGGGCCACGCCCAGAAAGTCATCGGCACAGCGAGCCAGGCGCTCGGCCACAGGCTGGGCTTGCTGGCTGCGCGCCGTGGCACACACGAGCAGGTCATAGGCCATCCAGGCGCCGCGCTGGCTGATGATCTTGACGGCCGAGTAAGCCTCTTTGAGACCTTCGGCCAGATCGTTGGTGAACAACAAAGGCCGCAAATTGGTGCCACGAGCACGCTGAGAGAACAGGCGAACGATCTCGCTGGCAGAGGCGTGCACGATGACCACATCGTATTGCGGTGCGGCATTGGCGATGGTGTCGAGCAGGCTGCTGCACGAACCGCGGGCATCTACATAGCGCAAGGGCAAACCACGGGCTGGCATGTAGCCCACCTGGTCTGACAGCACTTCGATGCCCTCGGCCAGATCGAACTCGGCGAGCTCGCCAGGCGGGCGGGCCTGCTCGCTGGCATCCACCACCAGCACCTTGAGGTTGAAGCCGGTATAGGCCGCACACAAGCGCTCCAGCACCAAGCCCCCGCAAGCGGTGGCTGCATTGGCCACCACCGGTACGAAACGTAGAACCCGGGAGGCAAACATCTGCCTCATTCCTTGCGCCTGGTCCACCGGGTGGTGGGCACGGGTACCGCTTGTGCTGACCTGATGGCTGTCGTGGCGGGTCATGTGTGGGCTGTCTTTTTTATTGATCTGGATGGGTGACAAGCTGTGATCAAGCGTGACGAGGAGAGGCCATGGCGTCTGCATTCACTTGCGCGGAAAACACCAGGCTGACCTCGTTGGGATCGAGCCTGTAAGCAGGGTTCAGGCTCGCCCTCAGAGCACGGTGCACCAGCGCTTGCGCCGACAGACGATGCCAATCTTCGGGCACCCGTTGGCCATTGGCCACACCCAGCACTTTCAACTTGTGACGAATTAACGCATCCAGTGCCGGACCGAGCTTCACGGCTTCATCCAGCTTGGACAGCACCACGCCAGCGCAGGCTTCTGCGTGATACGAATGCATCACATCCTCAATCGAGTCACCTTGTGCTGCCGTGTTGATGACCAGCAGTTTTCGGATGCTGGGATGCGCCAGCATGTCCAGCAGTTCTTTGGTGCGGCCATCGCGTTGGGCCATACCGGCTGTGTCGATCAGGATCAGCTTCTTGCCGGACAGTAGTTCCAGCAGGTCTTCCAGGGCAGCACGGTCGTGCGCCATGTGCACGGGCACACCGAGGATGCGGCCATAGGCACGCAGTTGCTCGTGAGCACCGACGCGATAGGCATCCAGCGTGATCAGGCCGAGGTTCGACGCGCCGTGCTTGGCGGCGAAGGTAGCAGCCAGCTTGGCGGTCGATGTGGTTTTGCCCACGCCGGTCGAACCGATCAGGGCAAACACGCCGCCTTGATCTTCGATGGGCAGTTCGTGATCAGCCGTGTTCAGGTTGCGCTGCAGCACTTGCGTGGCCCATTGCACTTCATCGTGGGCGCCGTTGCAGACTTCAGCAGGCATCGCATCCAGCATCTTGCGGATCAGCACGGCAGAGAAACCAGCATCCAGCAGGCGTTGAGCCAGTTGGGCTTGCGAAGGCGTGCGGCCGAGCTTTTCGATGAAAGCCATCGTCTCGAAGCGCTCTTTCATCATGGCGCGCATGGCACGCAGCTCACCCAGCATTGAGGCGTTGGCGTCTTGCGCTGCCTTCAGCGCAGACAAGGTGGCGGCATCGGGTTGCGCAACACGGATGGCATCACGCGCCGGCGTGACCTTGTCCATGGTCAGGTCAGCATGTTCGCTACGCAGTGGCACCACTTGCGCGGGCTTGGGCTGTTGCTGCGCGGCCTGTTGCGGGCGAGCCTGAGGTGCAGCCTGACGCGGGGCAGCAGGAGCCTGACGAGGTGCGGGCGGCGCCCACTGGTCCATATCTTCGTCCACCTGAGGGGCAGGACGGCCACGCATGCTCTCACCCGTCAGATCCACAGAGGTGGATACGGCGGGCTTGGCAGCCTTGGGCTGGGCAAAGCGCTGATTGAGTTGTTCTTCAGGCGGCAAGGCCATGGCTGGCTCTGTACGGGCCTGCATCGCAGCCTGGCGGCGCTTGAGCATGCGTTCGCGCACATAGTCCTGGAAGGACAGCGTGCTCATGGCCAGTTGCTTGACGTCGTCTTGAACCGTGTTGGCCAGGTTGGCCATGGTTTCCTTGGCCTGCTTGGCTGCGCCCTTCTTGGGTGGCAGGCTCACGCCGTCATCACGAGATTCCATGCGCGGTTCGGCACGGGTGTCCTGGCGAAACTCATGGCGAGCCTCACCCCTGGATTCCGAGCGAGCTTCACCACGAGGCTCCGCACGCTGAGGCACGAGTTCGGGCGCATCACGTTCCACGGCATAGTGATCCATGGCAGGCACGCTGTCAGCGGCCATGGCCAGGATTTCAATGCCACCTTCAGCAGCAGGCTTGGTCGACAGCACCACGGCATCGTTGCCGAAAGCTGCTTTGACCTTTTGCATGGCCTCACGGCTGTTCCGTCCAGTAAAGCGTTTGACGTTCATGCGTGGCCTCCGATCAGGGTACCGATGCGAATCGAATGTGTCTCAGGAATCTCGCTGTGACCCAGCACCTTGAGACGGGGTGCGGCGCGTTTGAGCAGGCGAGCCACCGATGGGCGGATGATGTCCGGCACCAGCAGGCAGGCGGGGTGGCCCATGTTTTCCTGACGCTGTGTGGCCTCTGAGGCCTGGCGGGTCAGGTGGTCGGCCACGCCCGGATCGAGCATGGGGCCACTGGGCGATGTCAGGGCTTGTGTCAGCAGGCGCTCCAGATCGGGGTCGATGGCAATCACATCGAGTTCACGCACGGGGCCGTAGATCTGTTGCACGATGGCCGGAGCCAGACCAATTCGAATACGGCGAGCCAGTTCGGCCTGATCGTTCACCACATTGGGGCTAGACGCAGCCTGCTCGGCGATCGTTTCGATGATCGATCGCATATCGCGAATGTGCACACCTTCTTCGAGAAGGAGCTGCAGCACTTTTTGCAGGGTAGAGATGCCGACCATCTTGGGAACCACGTCTTCGATGAGTTTGGGGGCCAGTTTCGTCACATGCTCTACCAGTTGTTGGGTTTCGACTCGTCCCAGCAACTTGGCTGCATGGAGTTGCATCAAGTGTGAAAGATGGGTGGCCACCACGGTCGAGGGATCAACGACTGTGTAGCCGGCCATTTGCGCGGCATCCCGCTGGCGTTCTTCCACCCACACAGCGGGCAGGCCGAAGGCGGGATCCACGGCGGCCGTACCGGGTATCGGGTTAACCACATGGCCTGGGTTTATGGCCATCAGCATGTTGGGGAAGACCTCGCCCTCACCCACCACGGCGCCACGCAAGGTGATGCGGTAGAAGCTGGGCTTGAGCTCCAGGTTGTCCTTGATGTGCACAGATGGCGGCAAAAAGCCGACTTCTTGCGCGAACTTGCGGCGAACGCCCTTGATCCGGGTCAGCAGATCGCCA
>NZ_SCTN01000253.1 GCF_004297345.1 Aquabacterium sp.
CTCGGTCAATTGCTTGACGAGGTATTCAGGGTGCTGGCCTTGCAGGATCGGGTAGGTGGGCATGCCGCGCGAACCGTCTGCCACGTGGCAGGCTGCGCAAACGGTGGTTGCCTTTGCTTCACCGGCGGCCAGGTCAGGCTTGGCAGCGGCTTTGGTTTCCGAACTGTGGGCCACGCCCGACAGGGACAGGGCCACTGAGGCAAGGGCGATCAGGTTGAAAAAGCGCTTCATGGCGGGTGGGCTGTAGTTAATTAGGCAGATAAACCGAGAGATTTTACAATGTCCTATGACCCGTCCAAGCGCAAACCGACCAAAGCGTCCCCAGAAGGATGCAAATCCGGGGGCTTCTGCCCCTGCCAAAGCCACGCCAGAGAAGGTGGCAGACCCTGCCAAGGAGGCCCTGGGCTGGGCCCATTCGGCTCGTTTTTTCACCACAGCAGCCCAATTGAACCAGTTGCCCACGACCGAATTGCCCGAAGTGGCCTTCGTGGGGCGCTCCAATGCAGGCAAATCCACGGCCATCAACACGCTGGCCCAGCAGCGTCAGTTGGCCTACGCCTCCAAGACACCCGGCCGCACACAGCACATCAACCTGTTCCATGTGGGCCCCAAGGCCGCCCCCAATCAGGTCTGGACCGACCTCCCCGGCTATGGCTACGCCGCCGTGGAACGCTCGGCCAAACTGCGCTGGCAAGAGGTGATGGCCAATTACCTGGCCCTGCGGCGCAACCTCACTGCCGTCGTGCAGATGGTGGATTCGCGCCACGGCTTCACCGAACTGGACCGCAACCTGCTGGAGTTCGTCACCCCGCGCGTGCGAAATGGCGAAGTCAAGCTGCTGGTGCTGCTCACCAAGGCGGACAAGCTCAACCGCAAGGAAGGTGCCGACGCCTTGCGCCAGGCGCAAGAGGTATTGGCCGACCTGGCCACAGAAGAAGCCGACATCGGCATCGCCCTGTTCTCATCGCTGAAAAAGATCGGGGTAGGCGATGCGGCCCAGATGCTCAAGGAATGGGCCGCATCCCCTGAACTCGCGCAAACCCTGGCTGCGGCGCACGCGATGCCGGAGCCCGATTGGCCGTAATACGGGAAAACCCCCATCCATAGGGATCACATCCCCCGTGGGCGGGGGATGACAGTGTCATATTCCTACCGAAGAATGTATCCAATCGCCTGTGACGTCGTTCACGACTGTGAAATACGCCGTCCGCAGGCATGGCATCGTTTAACGGGAGTGTTCATGACATTGAAGTTCGCCGCCGCTTTGGCTGCCCTGGCCGCCAGCACCGCCGTGTTGGCCGCCAACCCCAATCCCCCATCGGTCAACATCGACCTGACACTGGAAACCAGCACGGATCTGCCGAGCTATTCGTTCGCTCAGCTTGACACCCGCAAGGTCGATCCCACCAAGTCGTTCAACGACTACTACAACTTCCATCTGGACGGGGTCAGCGACGTGAGCTTCAGCGCGATCTCCGATCCGCTGTACAACGCCGCGGGCAATGTGCTGCTCAAGGTTGCCGTGTTCGACTCGATCAAGCTGGCTGGCCCCAATGACTTCCTGGGTACCGGCACGATCAGCCCCACGCTGATCCGCGCTTCGTTCGGCTTCAAGAATCTGGCTGCTGGCGACTACACCATCACCCTGCTGGGCCATGCCGCAGGCAAGGCCGGTGGCAGCTACTACGGTGACCTGGGTGTGACCGGCGCCGTGCCTGAGCCCGAATCCATGGCTCTGGCACTGGCCGGCCTGGGCGTGATCGGCATGCTGGCTCGCCGCCGCAAGGTTCACTGAGCCTGATGCTGGCGGGCATCACAGTCCGCTGAATCAAAAAAGGGCGCCCATCCGGACGCCCTTTTTTTTGGACTTTGGTGCATGGCGCAGGCAGCAAGGCTGCCTGCGCCAGCAACGGGGTCATTGCCCGGTCAGGCGCGTCAACGCTTCCTGGTACTTGGCCGACGTGTTGTCAATCACGCTTTGCGGCAAGGCAGGCGACGGCGCGGTCTTGTCCCACGGCTGCCCGTTGACGGTGGCTTGCTCCAGCCAGTCACGCACGAACTGCTTGTCGTAGCTGGGCGGATTGGCGCCGGACTTGAAAGCAGCCTCGTAACCTTCCACGGGCCAGAAGCGCGAAGAGTCAGGCGTCAGCACTTCGTCCATCACGGTCAGCGTGCCGTTGGCATCCAGGCCGAATTCGAACTTGGTGTCGGCAATGATGATGCCCTTGGTCAGTGCGTAGTCGGCGGCCTTCTTGTAGAGCTTGATGGCCAGCGCGCGCACTTGCGCGGCCATGTCGGCGCCGATGATCTCGACCATCTTGTCGTAGCTGATGTTCTCGTCGTGGTCACCCACATCGGCCTTGGTCGCGGGCGTGAAGATGGGCTCGGGCAACTTGCTGGCGTTTTGCAATCCGGCTGGCAATTTCACACCGCAGACTTCGCCGTTGTCCTGGTACTCCTTCCAGCCGCTGCCGGCCAGGTAGCCGCGCACCACGGCTTCCACAGGCAAAGGCTTGAGCTTCTTGACCAGCATGGCGCGGCCTTCAACCTGGGCGCGTTCGGCAGGCGTCACCACGCTGACGGGGTCTTCGCCGGTCAGGTGATTGGGGGCCACATCCTTGAGCAACTCGAACCAGAACAGCGCCATCTTGGTCAGCAACGCGCCCTTGCCAGGAATGGGCTCGCCCATGATCACGTCGAACGCGCTGATGCGGTCAGAGGCCACCATCAGGATGCGGTCGTCGCCCACAGCGTAGTTGTCACGCACCTTGCCGCGAGCAAGGAGAGGCAGAGATGTCAGGGCGGAGGTGTGCAGGGCAGCGGTCATGGACAAGGCACCAGGAAAATCGGCAAGGCGGTATTGTGCCTTGCCCCGCTCGACAACGGATCAGTGGCCGCCCGACTTCGCAGCAGCTGCGCCCATCGCACGCACCTGATCGGCCTTGCGATCAGCGGCCACCTTCTGGGCCGTGGGGCGCGCTTCAATGAGCTTGACGTAGCCCTTCCAGTCGATGCCGGCGGCCGCGACCAGGTCTTCACCGCACACGATCTTGGTGGCCAATGCAGCCAAGGGCAGGCTCACATACACGGCGCAATCGGCCATCGTGAAGGTGTCACCCGCGGCATACGGCGCGAACTGCACCAGTTGCTTGAACGCCGCCAGGTTCTTGATCAGATCACCCTTGACGCGCTCGATGAACTTCTCGGGCAAGGTGCCGCCGAAGAAGGCTTGCGAATAGAGCTGGCGAGCACACAGCTCGACATGCAGATCGCAGTAAGTGATGAGCTCGCGCACTTTGGCCGCCTGCCAGGGATCAGCGGGGATCAGTGCGGGTGTGGGCCAGCGGGTTTCGATGTACTCCATGATGGCCTGGCTCTCACACAGGAAGCCTTGCTCGGTCTCGATATAGGGGACCTTGCCCAGCGGCGATTTGCCGGCCTTGCCCTCAGCGCCGAAGTGGACCAGCACCTCTTCAAAAGGCACGCCCTTTTCCAGCAAGGCCAGCTTGACCTTGTTGTAGTAGTTGGACAGGGGGAAGCCATAGAGCTTGAGCATGCGCGTTCTCCGGGATCTGTTGTCAGAGGGTGTTCAAGGAATGCCGGGACGCAGCATACGGCAAAGCCGTCTGGCGTGTGGCCCGGCCCCTGTCATGCCCAGGCAAGATCAGGGATGAACAAGCGCGCCGTCGATCGCCGACAAGCGCAAACGCTCCTGCTCGTTGAACAGGCTGGCTTGCAATTGCTGCACGCCCTGCTCACGCTGCAAGGCGCTCAAGCTGGGATCTGCCATCAAGCGGGCCTTCTGGCTTTGATAGCTTTGCACGCGTTGTGCCCACTGTGCGCGCTGTTGGTCCAAGGCCTCCAGCCTGCCGGTGGCCTCTGCGCCAACCAGTTGCAAGCGAGCTTCTCGCAAGGCCTCGGGCGTGCCGCCGCGGGCCTTCCAATCCGCAGTGAGCGCGCTCAGATCTTCATAGCTGTCCACCGCCGTGAGGCTGGCACGCATCTCTGCGGGCAAGGCCTCGGTGAGTTGATGCAGACGCTGAGCCTTGTCCACGGGGCTCAAGCTGGCATCCTGCATCACGGCCAGTTTTTGCAGCGTGTATTGGTCAAATGCCTCTTCATCGCCGAAGAAGGCCTGCCGCTCTGCGGCGGAGAAATGCCCTTGGCGCAAGGCCTTGAGTTTCGCCATGCGCTGCGACAAAGAGCTGAGGCTCGCATCAGGCGATCCGTCATGTGCATCGCCCTGCCCTTGTTGCCCCCGCTCGGCCTCATAGGCCAGATAACGATCCAACAGGTTCACGCCCTCGGCCGCTGCCGTTGCGGGCAAATGCGATCGCAGATAGGCCACGATGCGATCGCGCACGCGCGCCAGCGGCTCTTCACCAACCAGCGACAGGAAGTAGTCAAACAGATTGCGCAGACCGCGATCCAGCTTGAGGTGCCCTGCCGCATCGGCCTGCACACTGCCGTCCACCTCCGTCCCCACCAGCGAGCGGGGCAAAGCCTCCAGCCCCGTTCGCAAGGCCGGCCATGCCTGATTGCCCCGGGCGCCTTCGCTTGCTGCACCAGGCTTGATCCAGTCGGGCGCCACACCCGATGCCGCCGTGCTGACGGGCTTGGTGGCAGTGCGCTGCCAGATCAACCACCCACCAACCAGCACCACACCAGACAGCAAGCTCAAGCCAGCGCGCTGCTTCCATGAGCGAGGCAAGGCCCTCACGGGCCCGCCCCCCTCTCGTGTCATCGAGGTCGCGCCCATGTCTTACAGACCTGCCGTCTTCAAACGGTTGGCGTGTACGCGGTAGAGGCTTACGGGGTTCGCACCCAGGCCCACCAGACCCAGGACCTGGTTGACGGTATGCAGGTGGTTCATCGGGTAGTTGTCACGGATGACCTGGCCCAGGTGGCTCGAGCACTGGCCCACCAAACCGTCGTTGGGCTTGCCCGCAAAGGCCAATGCAGAGATCGACAGGCCATAGTCAGCCGGATCCAGCAAGTTATAGATCTGGCCCACACCACTCCATGAGTAGTAGCGCACGCCATTGGCCACATAAGCACCTTCGCCGCAAGCCGTGGCAGGCACGCCACCAGGGAACTTGGCATTGAAGATGGCCGCGCCCTTGCTGTTCAAGGACTGCAAGCCCGCATACGAGTCCTGAGGCAACTTGGCATCGCCTGACAGGAAGCCAATGATCTTGCCTGCGGCGTTGACGATGCTGGTCACCAGCTTGGTCAAACCAGGGCCGCCCACGTCAGAGACGCCTTGAATCAGGTCCGCCACATCCGAGCCCTTGGTCGGACCAGACACCGACGTGGCCGATGCGATCAAATCAGGGCGCACACCCGCCACATAACGAATCGACTGGTTGCCATGGCTGTGGCCGATCAGGTTGACCTTTCTGGCACCTGTGATGGCCATGATGTCTTCCACTTGCGCCAGCAGTTGCTCGCCACGCAGCTCGGATGAGTTAAAGGCCGACTCCTGCGTCACGTACACGGTGGCGCCGTTCTTGCGCAGGTCAGCGGGGATGCCGTACCAGTACTCGATCGGCCCGATGTTGTCGAAGCCGGTCATGCCATGCGCAAAGACGATGGGGTACTTTGTCTGTGCATAGGTGCTGGTGGCCTGGGCCGATGATGCCGCACACGCCATGCTCAAAGCGAACAGGCCAACGGCGCAATAGCGGTACTTCTGGGTCATGTGAATCTCCTCGATCTCGATGGGTTCTGGTGAAGGGATAGAACGCTTTGTCGCGACGCGCATCCACGTGTCGCTACCTGTCCCTCTGCATTCGAAATAACCCGAATGGTGTTAACCCACAAGCCACTTCAACATCGGGACCAGCGTCTTTCCTGCGCCAATTCTTGGCAAGGCATGCCCGTCGGTATTGGGCGCACATGCAAGCCCATTGGCCCCAGACGCAAAACGAGGGTATTCATGAATGAGAAATCGAGCCACGCTGGCACGGCATGCACGCACTACACACATGCCGTGCTGGAGTACGTCGAAAGCCAGGGGCACCGCGCCGAGGATGTATTCGGTGCGCAATGGGTGCGGCAATTGCGCGCGTCACCACCTCATCACCGCGTCTCCGTTCATCAATGGCAAACCACGCTGCAACGCGCAGTCTCACACCTGAACGACCCGGTCTTTCCGATCAAGCTGGCGCATTCGATCAAGTCTCGTCACCTGGGTCTGCTGGGCTTTCTGGTGATGTCGTGCGACACACTGGGGCAAGCCGCCCTGACACTGCAACGCTATGAGCAACTGCTCGACAGCGTCAATGAAGCGCAATGGGATGTCGTGGGCGATCAATGCTTCATGTCGTGGAACCCGCTGATTCCCAATCCGCCTGCTGAAGTGATCTTGCTGTCCATGGCGCAATGGGTGATTCAAGCGCGCTGGCTGAGCGAACGTGCAGATATCAGTTGCGACATGCATCTCACACAAACAGCACCGGCAGACCCGGCCGTGCGCCTCGCATTCGAGCGCGAGCTCCATTGCCGCGTCCACTTCGATCGGCCGCGCAATCAGCTGGTATTCCCGCTGCACTATGCAAGCCTGCCCATTGCGCAACGAGATCCGCAAGTTCATGCCGTGCTGCGCGCGCAGGCCGAGACCGATCTGGCGGCCCTGCTGGGCCAGCATCACAGCTTTCTGGCGCACCTGGAGGCTGAACTGATCCAGCGCATGGAAACCGGCGCGGGCGAGATCACCTTGCAGGAGATGGCGCAAACGATGTCACTCGCACCACGCACCCTACAGCACCGCCTGGACGAGTATGGCCTGACCTATCGGCAACTGCTGGACAAGGTGCGATGCCGCCTGGCTGAGCGCCATTTGCGGGACCCCAGGCTGTCCCTGGCGGAAGTCGCCATGATGCTGGGCTACGCCGATCAGAGCGGCTTCCATCACGCCTTCAAGCGCTGGAAAGGCGCCTCACCCGGTGAATACCGTCGGCGCCTGATGCCAGCCTGATGCTTACCTGATGCCGGCACGCAGCCAGCATCGGCAAGGGCCTTTACAGCCCCGCCTCTTTCAGTCGATGCGCGTGCTCGACCATGAGGCCAACGGGATCGGCACCTGGCCCCACCAGCCCGGAGAACTGGTTGACGATCTGGAAGTGGTTCATGGGATAGTCGTCACGGATGACCTGCCCCAGATGGCTGGAACACTTTCCCACCAGGCCGTCGTTATCGAGTTCACGCGAAAACGCCTTGCCAGTCAGGCTCATGAGGTAGTCCGACAGGTTGAAGACGCGATAGAACTGGCCCACGCTGCTCCACGAGTAGTAGCGCACGCCATCCACCACATTGCCGCCTTCTCCGCATTCCTGCACAGGGACACCGGCCGGGAAACGCTGGTTGAAGAAGCCCGCACCGGTCGTCGTCAAGGACATCATCGCCTGGCGAGCATCGATCGGCAGATTGACGTTGGTGATGCTGTTGATCACGCCGCCCACGGTATCACCGACGCCCAGGATCCAGCCAGCCACAGCGGGATGATGCTGATCCAGATCCGCCAGCCAGTCCGCCACCTCCGAGCCCTTGGTCGGCCCGGAAATCGTCGTGACCGATGCCACCCACTCAGGGTGCAAGCCCGCCACGTAGCGCACCGATTGGCTGCCATGGCTGTGCCCGACCAGGTTGACCTTCTTGGCGCCCGTCACCTGCATGATCTTGCGTACCTGATCCAGTAATTGCTGGCCACGCACATCCGAGCTGTTGAAGGCCGATACCTGGGTCACGAAGACCTGGGCCCCATGCGCGCGCAGCGTTTCGGGTATGTCATACCAATACGACTGCTTGCCCGCATAGGCAAAGCCCATGACGCCGTGCGCCAGCACGATGGGGTACTGCGTCTGGGCGTCATCGGCCACTTTGACCGACGAGGGCGGCGTGCTGGTCAGCGTGATCACACACGGCACCACCACCAAGGCCACGGGTACCAACACCGCCGCCAAACCACCCAAGGTCCACTTCATTACTCGACTAGCCACACGCACCTCATCCCGTCACACTCGGGCAAAAAAACGGCGAGGTGCCTGAGCAGGCCCTCGCCGATGACGCCTTGCCATCGACACCGCGACAGCAAGAATTCAGTCAGTCAAAAGATCAGGCCACGACCTGAGCCAGCTTGCCGCTGGCGTAGGCTGCCGCGATGTCGACCATCGAGATGGCCTTGATCTTGGAACCCTGGCCTTCGCAGCCGAACTCCATGTAGCGCTGCTTGCAGATCTGCTTGGCGGCTTCGCGAGCGGGCTTGAGCCATTCGCGGGCGTCGAACTTGTCTGGGTTCTCTGCCAGGAATTTGCGCACGGCACCGGTCATCGCCAAGCGGATGTCGGTGTCGATGTTGATCTTGCGCACGCCGAACTTGATGGCTTCCTGGATTTCTTCCACGGGCACGCCGTAGGTTTCCTTCATCTTGCCACCGTACTGGTTGATGATGGCCAGCAGGTCTTGAGGCACCGAGGAGGAACCGTGCATCACCAGGTGGGTGTTGGGGATGCGCTTGTGGATTTCCTTGACGCGGCTGATGGCCAGGATGTCGCCCGTGGGCTTGCGCGAGAACTTGTAAGCACCGTGGCTGGTACCGATGGCAATCGCCAGGGCGTCCAGCTGGGTTTCGCGCACGAACACGGCGGCTTCTTCGGGGTCGGTCAGCATCTGGCTGTGGTCCAGCTTGCAATCGGCGCCGATGCCGTCTTCTTCGCCGGCATCACCGGTTTCCAGGTTGCCCAGGCAGCCCAGTTCGCCTTCCACGGTCACGCCCACCTTGTGAGCCATGTCCACGACCTTGCGGGTCACTTCCACGTTGTACTCGAACGAAGAAGGCGTCTTGCCGTCTTCCTTCAGGGAACCGTCCATCATCACCGAGCCGAAGCCCAGGTCGATGGCGCC
>NZ_SCTN01000254.1 GCF_004297345.1 Aquabacterium sp.
ATGAACAACGCGACGGGCATGTCGGACGCGGAGCGGGACATGCTGCGTCGTTGGTTTGATTCAAATCAGAAACCATGATGGCTCAATTGCCATTTTCCGCATCGTGAGTGAATGCCTCGGAATTTCGTGGTTTCGTCCCCATGGCTAGGGGGTGACGCACGCTGGTGCCGGCGAATGAAGGTGGTTATAGTTGGCACATACCGTTACAAAAAAAGGTCTTGCCGTGAAAAAGTTCGCTGTTGCCGCACTGGTACTGGGTGTTTCCAGCCTGATGTCTGTGGCTCATGCCGCACCTGTGACTGTCGATGCAGCCACTTACACGCTGACCTATGACAGCAGCTTCCTGGCCGGTACGCCCACGGTTGGTGTTGCTGGTGACGCCGTGACTTTCAGCGGTGCGACTGCTGTTGCTGCATCCCCGTTGCTGGGTTCGCTTTCCGTCGCTTCCTACTCGATCGATAGCTATGGCGGCAAGCCATTTCCTATCATCCTGACGGCCAAGACGGGCTTCAAGATCACCGGTCTGACGGAAACCGTTTCTGGTCTGTACAACGTGGGCGTGTCGCCCACGACTGCAGGTTCGGCCATGTCCGGCGCTGGTTTCCAGTCGTTCTGGGTGGCCAACGATGTGGTTCAAGGCAATAGCGGCAACAAATTGTTGGGTAGCGTGAGCAGCGATACGCAGCCCTTCACCAGTTCTGGCGCCTATGACGTGAGCGGTGCTTTGGCACTGGCGTCCTCCGCCAACAAGGTGAACCTGTCTGCGACGGGCTTCATGATCTTCGCCAATACGTCTGGTTCGGCTCTGGCCCAAACCACCTTGTCGTCCTACAAGCTCAATGTGCAGACCGCCGCCGTGCCTGAGCCCGAAATGATGGGCTTGGTGTTGGCTGGCTTGGCCGTGGCAGCGTTCTCGCTGCGCCGTCATCGCGCTGTTCGCTGATCAGTCGAAGATACCTTCTGTAAAGGGCGAGGCTCGCAAGGGCCTCGCCCTTTTTCATTGGCCAGCGAGGGATCGGGCCATGGCGTTGTGCCTGCCGATCAGCGCAGGCAGGTCGACGGTGGTGATCTGGCCATGATCGGCCACGATACGGCCGTGAACAATGGTCCAGGCGGTATGCGTGGGCTGCGTCATCAAAAGTGATGCAATCGGGTCATGCACAGCACTGCCCGCCATACCCAGCGTGCGCGCATCGTAGATGGCCAGGTCCGCCGCCATGCCGGGAGCGATCTGGCCGATGTCGTCACGTCCCAGTACGTCTGCGCCACCTCGGGTGGCCATGCGCAGGGCGTGCCGGGCAGTCATCTCTGACGGGCCTTGGTTGCAACCAAAGGGTGTCAGGCTTCTACCCACACGTGCCAGCAACATGGCCTGTCGCGCTTCGCCCAGCAGGTGCGCGGCATCGTTGCTGGCTGAACCATCCACGCCCAGGCCAACAGGCACGCCCGCATCCAGCATGCGCCTGATCGGCGCGATGCCAGAGGCCAATCGCATATTGCTGCAGGGGCAATGGGCTACGCCGGTGTGCGTGGCGGCAAAACGGCCAATGCCGTGATCGTCCAGCTTGACGCAGTGGGCATGCCATACGTCCTCGCCCAGCCAGCCTTGCGCCTCAGCGTACTCGGTGGGCGTGCAGTTGAACTTCTCTCGCGTGTAGGCCACGTCGTGGTCGTTTTCGGCCAGGTGCGTGTGCAGGCGCACGCCTTGTTTGCCGCTTTGGCGAGCCAGCAGGGCTGATTCGCGCATCAGATCGGTACTCACGGAAAAAGGCGAGCAGGGTGCCAGGGCCAGGCGCAGCATGGACAGGCGGCTTTCGTCGTGGAAGGTGTCGATCAGGCGTTGGCTTTCCCGCAGGATGTCGCTTTCGCGCTCGACCAGGCTGTCAGGTGGCAGGCCGCCTGCACTTTCGCCCACGCTCATGCTGCCTCGGCAGGCATGAAAGCGCATGCCGATCTCTCGCGCCGCGTGGATGCTGTCGTCCAGGCGGATGCTGTTGGGGTACAGGTAGAGGTGATCGCTGCTGGTGGTGCAGCCGCTGAGCAGCAATTCGGCCATGGCTACCTGGGTGGACACGTGGATCATGTCGGGTGTGAGCCGCGCCCACATGGGGTAGAGCGTGCGCAACCAGCTGAACAGTTCGGCGTCCTGCGCGGCAGGTACGGCCCGCGTCAGGCTCTGGAACATGTGATGATGCGTGTTGACCAGGCCTGGGATGACGACGTGGCCTCGCGCATCGATCGTTTGCGTCGCTTGTGCGAGCTGGTCTGCGGGCAGCGCTTTGGTCGGACCGGCCGCCAGGATGTCAGGGCCGCGTATCAGCACACTGGCCTGGCGCCACTCGGTGCCTTGATCATCCATGGTGGCGATGCAGTCGGCGTCCTTGATGAGCAGGGTGGGCTGGTTCATGGCTTGGCCTTGTCTGGCGTGACGGGCAGGGCGCCGGCTTGCAACTGTCGCAGCATGAGCAACTGTGCCACGACGGACACGGCGATGACAGCCGGCTCCTTGCCTTTGAGGCCAGGCAGGCCAATTGGGCAGCTCATGTGCGCGAGTTGCGCCTGGCTTAATCCTCGGGCTTCCAGTCGATGCAGGAATTTGGCCTTCTTGGTTTGCGAGCCGATCATGCCGGCGAACAGGCTGTCATTGCGACGCAGGATGGCTTCGATGATGCGCAGGTCCAGATCGTGCCTGTGCGTCATCACCAGGTGGATGGCACCGGGCGGCGCATCGGCAACCTCGTCCTCCGGTGCATCGCAAGGGTGCCAGGTGATGTGAGGCGGCAGGGCATCCAGGCAGCTTGCGTCGGGCAGGCCGCAAAGTTCGATACCGCTGTCTTTGGTGTCGCTGTCCCGCGTGTCAATCCAGCGAACGGAAAAATCCAGGTCTGCCAGCAGTTTGACCACGGCCTGGCCCACATGGCCGGCGCCATGCAATTCGATGTGCATGCCTTGGCTGATCGGCCAGTGGCGCAAGGCTTGTTCATCCAATGCGGCGAAATCCAGTCTGACCACACCACCGCAGCATTGGCCCAGCGAGGGGCCCAGCGCAATGGTTTGCGTCCAGGCGGCTGGCGGTTCAGTCTTGCACTCGCGCAGCGCGTTTCTGGCCAGTTCAATGGCTTGCCATTCCAGGTGCCCACCACCGATGGTGCCTTCAATGGCGTTCGGGCTCACCAGCATGCGCGTGCCGGCATCACGCGGGGTTGAGCCTTTGCTGTCTGCCACAGTGATCATGATGGCGCACCGGCCCGCCTGGGCCCATGCATGGGCCAGTTGGCGAAGGGCGGGGGCGCTCCAGGTGCTCATGGCCTTGCAGTTGATGCCGCTTTGACTGCATCCACTGCATCCAGGATGGCTTCCGGCGTAGCTGGCGCGCGAAGCGGAGGATCCACCTTGTGATGGCCGACGGACGAGATCGCATCACGGATGGCGAGAAAGACCGAGAAAGGCAGGAGCAAGGGCGGTTCACCCACCGCCTTGGAGCGGTAGACCGTGTCTTCGGCGTTCTGGTTGCCGAACAGGTCGACGCGGAAGTCTGCAGGGCAATCGCTGGCCGTGGGGATCTTGTAGGTCGATGGCGCGTGGGTCATCAACTTGCCGGTCTGGGGGTGCCAGTAAAGTTCCTCGCTGGTCAGCCAGCCCATGCCCTGGATGAAGGCGCCTTCGATCTGGCCGATGTCCAGCGCGGGGTTGATCGATTGGCCCACGTCATGCAGCACGTCGGCTCGCAACAGTTTCCACTCGCCTGTGAGCGTGTCAACCAGCACTTCGCTGACGGCAGCGCCATAGGCAAAGTAGAAGAAGGGGCGGCCTTGCATGGTCTCTCTGTCCCAATGCAGCTTGGGCGTGGCATAGAAGCCGTCGGACCACAGTTGCACGCGCGCCATGTAGGCGGCCATCACCACGTCCTCAAAGCGCAGGATCTGATCTGCCATGTGGACCTGATCATCGGCAAACCGGATGGCCTGCTCGGGTACCTTGTGCTGATCTGTCAGCATCCGGATCAGGCGGGACAGAATTTGCTGCGCCGCATCTGCAGCCGCTTTGCCATTGAGGTCGGATCCGGTGGATGCCGCGGTGGCCGAGGTGTTGACGACCTTGCTTGTATCCGTGGCCGTGACACGCACCCGATTGATCTTGACGCCCAAAGTGTGGGCCACCATCTGCGCCACTTTGGTGTTCAACCCTTGGCCCATTTCGGTGCCACCGTGGTTGACCAGGATGCTGCCGTCGTTGTAGATGTGAACCAGGGCGCCAGCCTGGTTGAGGTGCACTACGTTGAAGGAAATGCCGAATTTGAGCGGCGTGAGCGCCAGCCCCTTTTTGAGTACGGGGTTGCTGGCGTTGAAGGTGGACACGCTGACGCGGCGTGCGCGGTAGTCGCTGCTGCTGACGAGTTGATCGAGCAGCGGCTGAAGCACATTGTCTTCCACGAGCTGGCCGTAGGGCGTGGTGTTGCGGTTCGTGAGGCCGTAGAGATTGGCCAGGCGAACGTCCAGCGGATCCTTGCCAAGCTGGCGTGAAATCGAATCGATGATCAGTTCGATGGCCAGCGCACCTTGAGGGCCGCCAAAGCCACGGAAGGCCGTGTTGCTTTGCGTGTTGGTGCGGGCGCAGTAGCCGTGCAGATCGACGGCCGGCAGGTAGTAGGCATTGTCGAAATGGCAGAGCGCGCGGGTCATCACCGGGGCGGACAGATCGGCAGAGAAGCCGGCTCTGGACACCATGTCCACCTTGGCGCTCAGCACGCGACCGTCCAGGTCATAGCCCACATCGACATCGTGCACGAAACAATGGCGCCGGCCGGTGATCATGAAGTCGTCATCGCGATCCGGGCGCAGCTTGACGGGCTTTTGCAGCTTGTATGCGGCGATGGCCGCCACACACGCGAATATGGCGGATTGCGATTCCTTGCCGCCGAAGCCACCACCCATGCGCCGGCATTCAACTTGGACATGATGCGCGTGCAGGTTCAGGGCATGGGCGATGGCGTGCTGCATCTCGCTGGGGTGCTGGGTGGAGCTGTGCACCAGCAGGCCGTGGTTTTCCTTCGGGATGGCGTAGGCGATCTGGCCTTCCAGGTAGAACTGCTCCTGTCCACCTATATGAAATCGCTCTTGAAAACGATGGGGCGCATGCGCCAGGGCCTGTGCCGCATCGCCTCTTTGCAGGTGCATGGGTGGTACGACATAGCGCTGCGCTGCATGGGCCGCCTCCGGCGTCAGCAAGGCGGGGCGCGGGGCAATCTGGACGAAGTCCTTCGCCATGGCGGCCACGCGGCGAGCCGTTTCACGTTGCGCCGAGAGCACGACGAACACGGGCTGGCCCAGGTAGTGGACTTCACCATCAGCCAGGATCGGGTCATCGTGGACGATGGCGCCGCAGTCGTTGAGGCCAGGGATGTCTGCGGCCGTGAGCACGGCCACCACGCCGGCTTGCGCTTTCAGGCCGGCGATGTCGATGGTGAGTAGCTGCCCATGTGCGACGGGCGACAGGCCCAAGGCGGCGTGCAGGGTGCCGGCAAGCTCGGGCAGGTCATCGATGTAGGCCGCCTGACCTGCCACATGCAGGTGCGCCGATTCATGCGGCAAGGCTCGGCCGGCGGCCGTTGTACCGGGCTGAATGGTGTCAATGCGCTGGTTCATGCTGTTTGCGCAGGCCATACCTGCACCTCGTCGGCACGCAAGGGGTTGTGAGGGCGGGTTTCAAGCCAGAAGCGCTCAAGCAGATTGGCGGCCACTTTGAGTCGGTAGTCCTTGCTGGCGCGCAGATCGCTCATGGGTTGGAAGTCCTGTGCCAGCGCAGCTTGAGCCTGACGAAGCGTGGCTTCGGTCCAGGGCAGGCCGATCAGCGCCGCTTCTGTTTGGCGGGCTCTGCGGGCCGTGCCGGCCATGCCGCCCCAGCCAAGTCGTGCCTGCTGGATGAGCTCGCCGTCGAGCTGGAGGTAGAGGCCGGCACAGACGGCGGAGATGTCGCTGTCGCGTCGCTTGGAGATCTTGTAGGCGCGCAGCACCTTGGTGCCGCTCGTTTGCATCATCGGCACACGCACCGACTGGATGAATTCGCCAGGCAGCAAGGCGTTCTTCATGTAGTCCAGATAGAAAGCCGATAAGGGCAGCTCGCGCGTGCTTGGGCCTGCACGCAGCACGAGTGTGGCATCCAGCGCCAGCAAGATGGGGGCACTGTCACCGATGGGCGAGCCATTGGCCAGGTTGCCCACCAGCGTGCCTGCATGCCGCACAGGTGGAGAGGCGAAACGCAGCCAAAGCTCACGCAACGCCGGCATGCGTGCAGCCAGGTTGGACCAGGCTTCTTCCAGTGTCACCGCGGCGCCAATGTCCAGCATCTCGGGTTCGCCGGGTTGGCATGGGGGCGTGAGGATGCGTCGCAATTCGGGGACCTGGCCCAGGTAGATGATGTCACCCAGCGCCTTGAACTGCTTGGTCACCCACAGGCCGACATCCGTGCTGCCAGCCAGCAGGCGGGCCTCGGGCATGGCCTGCCTCAACGCGGCCAGATCATTCAAGGCGGTGAGGGCGAAGAAGCGGCTGCGGGTGCTGCTGTCTGTTTGCGAGGGGCCTTCGTATTCAAGCCCATCTGGTGACTGCTTTTGCAAAGTCGCCAGTTGTTGCAGCAAGGCCTCGGGCGAGAAGGGCTGGCGGGGGCCGTCAAACATTTTCTCGCCGGCATCCAGAATCGGGCGGTAACCGGTGCAGCGGCAGAGGTTGCCGGACAGTGCATCAGCCAGCTCCGCGCGGCTGGGTGCCTGTTCATGTGTCTGGTAGATATCCCAAAGAGACATCACGAAGCCAGGCGTGCAGAAGCCGCACTGTGAGCCGTGGCAATCCACCATGGCTTGTTGGCAAGGGTGTGGTTGCGCGCTGCGGGAAGATTGCAGGTCTTCCACCGTGAGCAAGGCCTTGCCGTCCAGCGTGGGCAGGAACTGGATGCAGGCGTTGACCGTTTTCTGCTGCCATT
The DNA here is from genome assembly GCF_004297345.1 of Aquabacterium sp. GTDB lineage: Bacteria > Pseudomonadota > Gammaproteobacteria > Burkholderiales > Burkholderiaceae_C > Aquabacterium. Next base: position 6,979 of record NZ_SCTN01000254.1, read on the forward strand.
GGCCGGTGTCCGGGTGGCGCTCTCCCACCACGACGGTGCAGGCGCCGCAGTCGCCTTCCGCGCAGCCTTCCTTGGTACCGGTGCAATGGGCTACCTCGCGCAGCCACTGCAACACGGTGGTGGTGGGCGGCAGGTCCTTGACCTCCCGTATCTGCCCCTGGTGCACGAAGCGGATCGGACGGGGGGCGGCGGTGCTCATGAGCTGGGCTCCTTCAGTGGCAGGTCGATGGTGTCGGTTAGCCAGTTTGCAAGCGCTGTGCCTGTGTATGGCATGCCATGAGGCGCGGCCTGTCCGGCACCGACTCCGTTCATCCTATTTCTGGAATGGGCGCGGCCAGGCGCGGTGTATGAATAAGAACACGTTTTTCAACAAGATCGACCGCACTGTCAAGCGTGTTTTGCGCAGGATGAACGTCGAGGGCATCGCTTTGATCACTTGATGCACCGAGATGCGCCTGCCCATGAACTACCATGAGCGATGGCGCGGCTTCTGGCATCGTCGCCCTAACATGTCCTTGAGCGTATAGCCCATCCATGAGTGATCCAGATACTGACTTATCGGCATCCGTGAAGGCTTCGGCTTCTCATGCCAACGCGGCCTCGTCTGCGCGCCGGATCCTGCGAGGGGATGTCCTCGATTTCACGGCAGATCCCGGTTTTGCCCAGCCCAAAGAGGCGCCCGGCGTGCGGTGGCGTCCGGATCACCTGGTGTTGATCGATGCGGGGCGGATTGCAGCGGTGCAGGCGTACTCGCAATCTCTGCCGCCGGCATGGCAGGCCGTACCGGTGGAAGACCATCGCGGCCAGTTGATCATGCCGGGCTTCATCGACACTCACGTCCACTGCCCGCAGCTTGATGTGATCGCCAGCTTCGGCACGGAACTGCTGGATTGGCTCAATACCTACACCTTCCCTGCTGAGCGGCGCTATGCCGATCCGGCCGTGTCGCAGGCGGGGGCCGCGCGTTTCCTGCAGGCCTTGTGGGCGCACGGCACGACGTCGGCGGTGGTCTTCCCGACCGTGCACAAGGTCAGTGCGCAAGCTTTGTTCGAGCAAGCGCATGCGCAGCACATGCGTCTGATCACAGGCAAGGTGCTGATGAACCGCCATGCACCCGATGGGCTGCGTGATGACGTCGAGCAGGCAGAGCGAGATTGCGTCGATTTGATTGATAACTGGCATGGCAAGGGGCGGCAGTCTTTCGCGGTAACTGTGCGCTTTGCGCCCACCAGCACGCCCGAGCAGCTGGTGATGGCAGGCCAGCTTTGCCAGACCTATGACGGTACCTATATGCAGACCCACGTGGCGGAGAACCGCGACGAGGTGCAGTGGGTGGCCTCGCTTTTCCCGGATGCGCGCAGCTATCTGGATGTGTATGACCGTGATGGCCTGATCGGTTCGCGCGGCGTGCTGGCGCATGGCATCTGGCTGGACGAGCGTGACCGCGCAGTGTTGCGCGAACGTGGTGCACAGATCGCACACAGCCCTTCTTCCAACCTGTTCCTGGGCAGCGGCTTGTTCGATTGGGCGCAGGCCCAGCGAGAGGGCGTCAACGTGAGCTTGGCCAGCGACGTGGGCGGTGGCACCAGCCTGTCCATGCTGCGCAATATGGCCGATGCCTACAAGATCCAGGCTTTGCAAGGCACGCGCCTGACGGCATGGAAGGCCTTGTATACCGCCACGCTGGGCGCGGCGCGCAACCTGGGTCTGTCTTATGAAATCGGACAGGTGGAGCCAGGGCGCATGGCCGATCTGGCGATCTGGAACTGGTCTGCAGGGCCTGTTGCAACGCACCGAGATGGCCTGGCCCAAGCCTCTGGCGATCTGCATGAACGTGCTTTTGTCTGGATGACGCTGGGCGACGAGCGCAATCTTGTCGGCACAATCATTGCTGGCAAAACTGTATACAAAACTCGGATCACGGCATGACCCCTCGTCTTGAATTGCGCGGCATCACCAAGCAGTACCCGGGCGTGCTCGCCAATGACGCGGTTAGCTTGAAGGTGCGCCCCGGCGAGATCCACGCGGTGCTGGGCGAAAACGGCGCGGGCAAGTCCACTCTCATGAAGATCATCTTCGGTTCGGTCAAGCCGGACGCCGGAGAGGTGTTCTTCAATGGCGAGCGCGTGACCGTCAAGTCGCCCAACGAGGCACGTGCTTTGGGCATCAGCATGGTGTTCCAGCACTTTTCTTTGTTTGACACGCTCACCGCAGCAGAAAACGTGTGGCTGGGGCTGGACAGGTCGCTCAGCCTGGCTGATGTCACGCAGCGCATCCGGCAGGTTTCTGGCGAATATGGGCTGGAGGTTGATCCCGATCGGCACGTGCATTCGCTCAGCGTGGGCGAGCGCCAGCGCATCGAGATCGTGCGCGCCTTGATGACCAATCCACAGTTGCTCATCCTGGATGAGCCCACGTCCGTGCTGGTGCCGCAGGCCGTCGAGAAGCTGTTTGGCACTTTGCGGCATCTGGCTGAGCGGGGCTGTTCCATTCTGTACATCAGCCACAAGCTCGATGAGATCCGAAGCTTGTGTCACCACTGTACGGTGATGCGGGGCGGCAAAGTGACCGGTGAGGTGGACCCACGCGAGGAAAGCAACGCCAGCCTGTCCAGATTGATGATCGGATCGGAGCCGGCAGAGCTGCAGCGCACGGCGCCCATGCTGGGTGACGTGGCGCTGGCGGTCAAAAGCCTGAGCGTGCCAAGTGAAGATCCGTTCGGCATGTCGCTCAAGGACATCCACTTTGCCCTGTGTTCGGGCGAGATCCTGGGCATCGCGGGCGTATCGGGCAACGGTCAGCAGGCCTTGATGGCCGTGCTCAGTGGCGAAGACCCACGAGGCGCGCCTGGTAGCGTCACCCTGTTCGGTCATGACGTGAGCCGTCAATCGCCCATGAAGCGGCGCAAGCTGGGGCTCAACAGCGTGCCGGAAGAGCGACTGGGGCGGGGCGCCGTCCCCACCTTGTCGCTGGCCAAGAACACCTTGCTGACGCGCATGGATGCTGTCGGCCCCGGTGGCTGGTTGCGCATGCCCGGTGTAATCGGCATGACGAACGAGTTGATCGATCGATTCAAGGTCAAGGCGGCTGGCCCGCATGCCTTGGCGCGCAGCCTGTCAGGCGGCAATCTGCAGAAGTTCATCATGGGGCGCGAGATCGACGCAGAACCGCGCGTGTTGCTGGTGTCTCAGCCCACCTGGGGCGTGGACGTGGGCGCGGCGGCGCAGATCCGTGGCGAGTTGCTCAAGCTGCGTGATGCCGGTTGCGCCATCCTGGTGGTGAGCGAGGAGTTGCAAGAGTTGTTCGAGATCTGTGATCGCCTGATGGTGATGGAAAAGGGGCGCTTGTCACCCAGCGTGGCGGTGGCCGATGCCACGGTTGAGCGCATTGGTGAATGGATGAGCGGCTTGTGGGATCAGCATGCGTCTGCCGGGCAGGGAGGCGCGCATGTTCAAGCTTGAACCTCGCCCTGCGCCATCGAGCGCCTTGATGCTGGCTTCGCCCTTGCTGGCGCTGGCCATCACCGTGCTGGTGGGTGTGTGCCTGTTTGTCTCGCTGGGCAAGGATCCCTTGGCCGGTTTGCAGATGTTCTTCGTCGAGCCGCTCAAGAGCGGCTATGCCTTGTCGGAACTCAGCGTCAAGGCCACGCCTTTGATCCTGATAGGGCTGGGGCTGGCCGTGTGTTTCAGGGCCAATATCTGGAACATCGGCGCGGAAGGGCAGTTCGTGATGGGTGCCATCTTTGCGGGTGGTGTGGCCATGCGCGCGGCCCCGGACAGCGGCGCCGCATTCTGGGTGCTGGTGCTCGCGGCAGGGGCGCTGGGTGGCATGCTGTGGGCGGCCATCGTGGCGCTGCTGCGTGATCGATTCAATGCCAGCGAAATCCTGGTCAGCCTGATGCTGGTCTATGTGGCCGAGATGGTGCTGAGCTACCTGGTCTATGGGCCCTGGAAGGATCCGCAGGGCTACAACTTTCCGCAAACCATCACCTTTCTGGAGGCCGCGCGCGTGCCCAAGCTGGTATCGGGTCTGCGCATGAACGTGGGGGTGTGGATGGCGGCGGTGTCTGTCGTGATTCTCACGGTGTTTCTGGCGCGAACCTATGCGGGCTTCCAGTTGCAGGTTGGGGGTCTGGCCCCCGCTGCGGCTCGGTACGCCGGCTTCTCGTCCCGCAGGGCTTTGTGGACGGCCTTGTTGCTGTCTGGCGGCATGGCCGGGCTGGCCGGCGGTCTGGATGCCGCTGGTCCGCAGGGGCAACTCACGCCTTACATCCCTTTGGGCTACGGCTTTGGCGCCATCATCGTGGCTTTCGTCGGGCGCCTGCATCCGGTGGGCATCGTGTTTTCAGCCGTGCTGATGAGCATGTTCTACATCGGTGGAGAGCTGGCGCAATCGCGCCTGGGTTTGCCCAAGGCCATCACGGGCGTGTTTCAAGGCTTGCTGCTGTTTGCCTTGCTCGCCTGTGACACCTTCATCCATCAACGTCTGCGCTGGGTGGCTGCCAAATGACCGGAATGACCGCTGACTCTCTGGCGCTGTTGATCGCGGCCACGCTCAATGCCGGCACGGTGGTGGCGTTGGCTGCCTTGGGCTTGCTGATCAACGAACGTGCCGGCGTACTCAACCTGGGCGCCGAAGGCATGATGCTCGTGGCCGCGGTGGCGGGCTATGCCACCTGTGTGCACACCGGTAGCGATGTGCTGGGGTTTGCCGCCGGCGCCTTCGCTGGTGCCGGCATGGCCGCCTTGTTCGGGGTGCTGGTGATCTGGCTCAACACCAATCAGTACGCCAGCGGCCTGGCCTTGAGCTTGTTTGGTGCCGGGCTGAGCGCCTTTGTGGGCATTCCTTACACACAGCAGCGCTTGCCTGAGCGTGCGCACTTCGACATCCCCTTCTTGGCCGATCTGCCTTTTGTCGGCCCGGCCCTGTTCCGGCATCACCCCTTTGTTTACGGCGCCATGGCGCTGGCCATTTTCCTGACCTGGTTCCTGATGAAGTCGCGTGCCGGCCTGGTGCTGCGCGCTGTGGGTGAATCGCCCGAATCAGCGCATGCGCTGGGCTACGCCGTGCGCCCGATCCGCCTGTTGGCCGTGATGGTGGGCGGTGCTTTGTGCGGTCTGGCGGGCGCCTACATCTCCATGGTCTACACGCCGATGTGGGTTGAGGGCATGGTGGCTGGCAAGGGCTGGATTGCGCTGGCCTTGACCACCTTTGCCACCTGGCGGCCTGCCCGTGTCTTGCTGGGCGCCTATTTGTTTGGCGGCGTCACCATGCTGCAGTTCCATCTGCAAGGGCAGGGCGTTCAGATCCCCAGCCAGTTGTTGACGATGCTGCCTTATCTCTCGACCATCGTGGTGCTGGTGTTGATCTCCCGCAATCCGACGTGGATTCGCATCAACATGCCCGCATCCCTCGGGAAACCCTTCCATCCTGGCGCCTGACTTGGCATGATCTCGGCACGATCATTGCTGCGCCGATGAGATCCCCCTCTTGTGTTTTCGAGCTGTATTCAACCCTGGAGATGACATGACTTCACCGATGTCCAAGCGTTCTTTGTTGAAGTTGGCTGGATGGGCCACCGTGGCCGCATCTGCCGCCCTGGTCGGTTGTGGCAAGAAGGACGCTGCGGCGCCTGCTGCCGCATCCGGTGCTTCCGAAGCCGCTTCGGCTGCTGCCGCGCCTGCCAGCCCCTTGAAGATTGCCTTTGCCTATGTGGGCCCTGTGGGCGACGCAGGCTGGACCTACGCGCACAACGCTGGCCGTCTGGCCATTGAGAAGGAATTTGGCGACAAGGTCAAGACCACCTTCGTTGAAAAAGTGCCAGAAGGCCCTGAGGCCGAACGTGTGATTCGTGACCTGGTGGGCCAGGGCAACACCCTGATTTTCGGCACCACCTTCGGCTACATGGAGCCCATGCTCAAGGTCGC
>NZ_SCTN01000255.1 GCF_004297345.1 Aquabacterium sp.
CCAGCTACAAGGTCAAGACGCAAGGCGAGAACGCCCCCATCCGCGCTCTGTCTGGTGGCAATGTGCAGCGCGCCGTGCTGGCCCGGGAGTTTGACGGCCAGGTCGATGTGCTGCTGGTGTCCAACCCCGTTTTCGGTCTGGATTTCGCGGCGGTCGCCGAGATCCACAGCCGCATCATGGCCGTGCGCAACAAGGGTGGGGCCGTGCTGCTGGTCAGTGAAGATCTGGATGAGTTGCTCAAGCTGGCAGACCGCATCGTGGTCATGAGCGAGGGCCGCGTCGTGCACGAGTGCGATGCGCGCGATGCCGATCGACACGTGCTGGGCGCCTTCATGGGCGGTGCGGACCACCATCATCCTGTCAAGGAGGCCGCATGATCAAGAAGACCGTTCACGCTCAGCCCTTCGATTACCAGTTCGACATCCAGCATACCGCGCTGTTGATCATCGACATGCAACGCGATTTCGTCGAGCCAGGCGGCTTCGGCGCTTCGCTGGGCAACGATGTCAGCCTGTTGCAGGCCATCGTGCCCACCTGCCAGCGCGTGCTGCAGGCCTGGCGCGAGATGGGCGGCTGGGTGGTGCACACCCGTGAGGCGCACAAGCCGGATCTGTCTGATTGCCCGCCGGCCAAACTCAACCGTGGTTCGCCCACCTTGCGCATCGGTGATGAAGGCCCCATGGGGCGCATCCTCATCCGCGGGGAACCCGGGCACGCCATCATTCCCGAACTCGCGCCCATCGAAGGCGAACTGGTCATCGACAAGCCCGGCAAAGGCGCCTTCTATGCGACACCGCTGCGTGAAGCCCTGGAGGTGCGCCAGATCACCCACCTCATCGTGATGGGCGTGACCACCGAAGTGTGTGTGCAGACCAGCATGCGCGAAGCCAATGATCGGGGCTATGACTGCCTGTTGGTCGAAGATGGCACCGAGAGTTACTTCCCGCAGTTCAAGCAGGCCACGCTGGAGATGATTCGCGCCCAGGGCGCCATCGTGGGCTGGACTGCGCCCAGCGCGGCCTTGTTGCAGGCCATGGCGGCCTGAGCTGTTTCATGTCTCTTTCATTCCTTGCTCGCATGTCCTTCCTGAACGCTGCCCCCGCCCCCGATATCCCCGCCACGGTGGCGCTCCTTCTGGCTGCCTACCGCGACGGTCGCTTGCAGCCCGAGCAGGTTCTGGCTCGCCTTTGGTCGCGGTGGCAAGCCTGCCCGCAGGCAGAGGACCCGGCCTGGATCACCCGTGCCGATGCCCCATTCATCCAGCAGCAACTCGATGCGCTGGCCGGGCAGTCACCCGATAGCTTGCCCTTGTATGGCGTGCCATTTGCCGTGAAGGACAACATCGATGTGGCCGGTTTGCCCACCACGGCGGCTTGCCCGGCCTTCGCGTTCGAGCCCACCGAGTCGGCCGAGGTGGTGCGCCGCCTGATGGCCGCCGGTGCCATCGTCGTGGGCAAGACCAATCTGGACCAGTTCGCCACGGGGCTGGTCGGCATGCGTTCACCCTATGGTGCGCCTTCATCCACCTTCAGCGAAGACCATGTCAGCGGCGGATCCAGTTCCGGCTCTGCCGTGGTCGTGGCGCGCGGTGAGGTTTACTTTGCACTGGGTACGGACACGGCTGGCTCAGGTCGTGTGCCCGCGGGCTTCAACAACCTGGTGGGCCTCAAGCCCACACCGGGCCTGGTGCCCACCCACGGCGTGCTGCCTGCATGCCGCAGCCTGGATTGCGTGTCGGTGTTCACGCTCACGGCGGCCGATGCGGCGCGCGTGCTGCAGGTGGCAGAAGGGCCGCAGCCTGGCCAGGCAGTGTTCAATGCGTTCAAGCCTCGCTTGTCCCGCTTGCCGCACGCTTTGCGCGTGGGTGTGCCGGTGGCGCCCGAGTTCTTTGGCGATGCTGATTACGCGCAGGCTTTCGAGCAAGCCAAGGCGCAGTGGGCCAACCTGCGCGAGCCCGACGGTGAACCCTGGCCCGTCACCCTGGTGCCGGTTGACATGCGAGGCTTCTGCGATGTGGCGCGGCTCCTGTATGAAGGCCCCTGGGTGGCAGAACGTCAGGCTGCCATCTCGGCCTTCATGGCAGAACATGCCGATGACATGAACCCTGTCGTGCGCCGCATCATCGACAGCGCTGGCCAGCACGATGCCGTGGCTGCCTTCAAGGGGCAGTATCGTTTGAAGGAACTGGCCGCCCAGCAGGCCGCGGTGTGGGATGCCATTGATGTGCTGATGGTCCCCACTGCGCCCACCATGCCCACCAAGGCCAGCGTGGAGGCTGATCCTGTGGGGCGCAATGCGCAACTGGGCACCTACACCAACTTCGTCAACCTGCTGGGGCTGGCGGCCCTGGCCTTGCCCGCCGGTTTCACGCAGGGCAGCCTGCCATTTGGCATCACCTTGATCGCCCCGGGCGGTGCTGACGCTGCCTTGCTGGATCTGGGTGCGCGCTGGCAGGCCAGTTGCCTGGAAGAGGGCTTGACCTTGGGTCACGGCCTGGCCATGGCCACCGACAGCGAGCTGAGCTTGCCTGCTTGCCAATCACTCAGTGCCGAGCCCGTGATGGCCCTGGCGGTGGTGGGCGCGCACCTCAGCGGTATGCCCTTGCACTGGCAGCTCACCGAACGCCACGCGCGCTTGCTGATGCGCACGCGCACGGCGCCACGCTACCAGCTGTATGCCTTGCCGGGCACGGTGCCGCCCAAGCCTGGCCTGGCCCGCTTGGCTGACGATGCCCCCCCGGAGACGGGCCATGCCATCGAGCTGGAGGTTTATGCCGTGCCGCAAGCCTCGATCGGTTCTTTCCTGGCGATGATCCCGCCGCCGTTGGGGCTAGGCTCGGTCGAGCTGGCCGATGGCAGCTGGGTGAAGGGCTTCATTTGTGAGCCGTGTGGCATCGCCGGTGCGCAGGACATCAGCCACTTCGGTGGCTGGCGCGCCTTCATGGCGCATGTCAAGGCGCAAACCGCACCAGTCATACCAACAGAAGCAAGCAGGAGCGCTGCATGACCCTGGGTTCGACTCAGATCAATCTGCACGAGGTGGTGCAGGAGGTCACACGCATCTTTCTGGACTATGAATCAGCCTTGATGCGCAATGATGTGGATGCGCTCAATGCCTACTTCTGGCGCCACCAGGCCGTCACGCGCTATGGCATCTGCGACAAGCAACTCGGGCATGATGCCCTGGTGGCCTATCGCGCCAAGGTACCCGCACCCGATTTCACGCGTGCCTTGCATGACGTGCGCATCACCGCATTCGGGCCGGACATGGCCGTGGCCATGTGCGAGTTCAAGCGCAGCGACACCGATCTGCATGGCTTTCAGACCCAGACCTGGGTGCGCATGCCGGAAGGCTGGCGTATCGTGTCAGCCCACGTCAGCATGGTTCCATTCCAATCAACCGCTTCGCCATGAAACTGGTTTCAGTCTCTCCCCCGACTTCCTTGCCTGCGGTGACCCTGGCAGAGCGGGTCTATGCCCAGATCAAACAGTTGATCTTTGACTTTGCGCTGCTGCCAGGCGATCGCTTTTCCGAAAGCGATCTGGCCAACAGGGTTCAGGTGAGCCGCACACCCTTGCGCCAGGCCCTGCAGCGCCTGCAGCGCGAAGGCTTTCTGCTGGTGTTTCCCAAGAGCGGTTGGCAGGTCGCCCCATTGGATTTCGAGACCTTTGATCAGCTCTATGACCTGCGCGTGCTGCTGGAAACCCACGCCGTGGCCAAGTTGTGCGAGGCCGAAGAACGCCCTGCGCTCAAGGACCTGGCCGACACCTGGCTGATCAAGCCGCATGAACGCCAGACGGCCTTCATCACGGTGGACAAGCTCGATGAAGAATTCCACTCGGCCCTGGTGCGCGCCACCGGCAATGCCGAGATGATCCGCGTGCACGAGGACATCACCGAGCGCATCCGCATCATCAGGCGTCTGGACTTCACCAAGCCCTCACGCGTAGAGGCCACGTACGACGAGCATGCCCGCATCCTGCGCGCCATCACACGCAGGCGAACCGATGAGGCGCAACGCCTGCTCAAGGCGCACGTGGCGCAGAGCAAGGCGGAGGTTCGTCACATCACGCTGGACATGCTTTATCAGGCGCGCCAGCGCATTGCGTCAGGCCAATAAGACTTGACCGTGCGGTGCGCCCACAGCGCGCCAATCAGAACCGCGGCAAGGTCGCCAGCGCTTCCTTCAATGCAAGCGTCTGCCCCATGCCCTGACCGGGGCCTGGGCGCAGCTCGCCGCAGCGCGCCAGCATCGGGATCATCTTGCCCGGGTTGAGCTGTGCCTTGGGGTCGAAGGCGGCCTTGAAGGCCAGCATCTGCTCGCGCTCGGCATCCGTGAACTGCGTGCACATGGCGTCGAGCTTCTCAATGCCCACGCCGTGTTCACCCGTGATGCTGCCGCCCAGTTGCACGGCCTGACGCAGGATGTCGTTGCCAAAAGCCTCGGCGCGTTGGAGCTGGTCCGGGTCATTGGCATCAAACAGGATCAGCGGGTGCATGTTGCCGTCACCGGCATGGAAGACGTTCACGCAGCGCAAGCCATAGGTGGTCTGCAAGTCGTTGATGGCTTGCAGCATCGTGGCCAAGGCCTTGCGCGGGATGGAGGCATCCATGCACAGGTAATCCGGGCTGATGCGGCCTGTGGCGGGGAAGGCGTTCTTGCGGCCGCTCCAGAAGCGCAGGCGTTGGGCCTCGTCTTCACTGACGCTCACTTGCGTGGCGCCAGCCTGGTCCAGCACGGCGCGCAGGCGTTCGATTTCTTCCTCGACTTCTTCCGGGCTGCCATCGCTCTCAACCAGCAAGATGGCCTCGGCGTTCAGGTCATAGCCCGCATGCACGAAGTCTTCGACGGCCGCCGTCATGGGCTTGTCCATCATCTCCAGCCCGGCCGGAATCAGGCCCGCCGCGATGATGGCGGCTACCGCATCACCGGCCTTGCCCACATCGTCAAAGCTGGCCAGCAGGCAGCGCGCCACCTGCGGTTTGGGTAGCAGGCGCACCGTGATCTCCGTGGCCACACCCAGGAGGCCTTCGCTGCCGATGAAGGCCGCCAGCAGGTCCAGGCCGGCCGCGTCCAGGGCCTCGCTGCCCAGTTCCAGCACGGCGCCCTCGACCGTGAAGCCGCGCACGCGCAGCACGTTATGCACGGTCAGGCCGTATTTCAGGCAGTGCACGCCACCAGCGTTCTCAGCCACGTTGCCGCCTATCGTGCAGGCGATCTGGCTGCTGGGGTCGGGCGCGTAATACAAACCGTGGGCCGCAGCGGCTTCGCTGATGGCCAGATTGCGCACGCCGCATTCGACCACGGCTGTGCGGGCCAGCGGGTCGATGTGCAGGATGCGGTTGAGCCGGGCCAGCGACAAGGTCACGCCCATGGCGTTGGGCAGCGCGCCGCCAGACAGGCCGGTGCCGCCACCTCGGGCCACGACGGGCACATTCAGCTCATGGCAGGCTTTGAGCACCGCCCCTACTTGCTCATGCGTTTCGGGCAGTGCCACAGCCAATGGACGTTGACGGTAGGCGCTCAAGCCGTCGCATTCGAATGGCGTGACGGCTTCATCGCGCCACAGGATGCTGCGCTCGGGCAGCACGCGCAGCAAGGCCTTGACGACCGCTTGCTGGCGCTGTTGGTGCGTGTCGGGTGATTGAGTGACCGTGGTGTCCATCAGCGTCACTTTATACCCATCAGCACCTGTCGCTGGTGCCGCCGCATGGAATCAATTCAACCGACGATCAGATCCGAAATGCGCTTGAGCATCAGCATGTCGTGCTTGTCGATCTTCAGGCTGTCGCCATGCCCCTGGAATCGGTAGTGGCGCCCGGTGACGGACGAGCGCACGCTCAAGGCCCCTTGGCCGATGTAACGTGCGCGCAGTTCGCTTTGCGCTTTCGCCGTCGTGTTGGTGCGGGTTTGGGCTGGGCTGACGGCAGGATGCTGGCTGGGCCCCCGCGCGGACTGTGGCGCTGAGTGCTGTGCCACGGGGCGGCAGGCGGGCTTGACGGACATGGCCTCGTGGGCAGCTTGTTCGTACGTTGCCTCGGCTGGTTCGCGTACCGTGGCCACGGCCTGCGAGGCAGGGCCAGACGATGTGGCCCAACTGACCGGGCGCGGTGCGTGTGCGCCGTGTGCCGGCGCGGTAAAGGCAATAGGGCGGGGGCGAACGATGGGGCGAGCAATCATGGGGTGGACTCCGGCTGACGTCCTGCTACAGACAACGGCTCGCAGTGTGCGATCCGTGTCACCCCTTGAAAATCCCCTCGGGAGGTGCAGCCGCAAGGGGGCACACCGATGGGGGAAACCGTGTCGGTTTCAGCCACCAAATACCGTGAGTACGCCGGTGTAGCCGTACAGGTGGTGGCGCGCGATTTCGCCGCTGGCGAAGAACCCCACGAGTGGGATGTCGCCCAGGGCGTGGGCGATGACCTCCATCTCGGCGTTGGGTGCGCCAAAATGCGGTCCGCCTCGCCCGGCGCAACTCACGTAGACCGCGCCGAGTGGCGTACTGCCTGGGTGCTCGCTGGGATCGAATTCTTCGCGGATTTCCGCGCAGATGCGCACCAGATCCTTGCGCGCTGCGGCCACATGCCGTTGGCAGAAGGCCAGTTGCATGCCGCTTTCCACCAGATCGCTGACGGCGACGCCGTATCGGCTGGGGTCGATGCCGACCAGATGTCGCACGCGTGTATCGGCAGAGAAGTGTTGCCCATGCCCCAGCAGATCCGTGCCTTCATCGCTCAAGCCGACCAGCGTGGCGCGCACTTTGGGCAAGGCGTCGCGCTGCCAGTCGGTTTCGCTCACGGTCACCGGCATGCCGAGGTCCTTGAGCAGGCAGTTCAAGGCGGGCAGGCCATCGAGCTCGTAGACCACGTTGCGGTGTGCAGCCGTGATTTCACGCGTCGGGCCGATGGGCTCGCAGCCCTGGGTCACCCGTGTGACGAGCCTGACACGATTGTTGAAGGCCACCCCGGAGACCCCGCCTTGCCACACGCCGGTTTGCGGTGCATGCAAGCGCGCATCTTGCGCCGACATGGCGTGAGGATCCAGCGCCAGATGCAGGCTTTGTGATTGCCCTGCGCTCACGCCGCCAAACAGGAAGCCGGTTTCAGTCCGCTCTGCCAGCTCTTGAATCAGCTCGGGCAAATCGGTGGCGTGGCCGTCGGCATGCACCATGGCGGTGTGGGCGCGCCACTGGTCACCTGTGCGTGACGCCAGGGGATGCGTGGCGGCCAGTGGTTGCCGGCCATGAAAGACGCGGAAGTCGCTGGCAGGCAGGCTGCACAGCATCACGACCAGGGCGGGCTCATCAATGTATTCAATGCCGCTGGCCAGCACACCCGAGCCTACGCCGCCAACCCAGGCGACGTCGGGCAGGCGCTCGCGCAGGCTGGCCAGAACGACGCTTGCGCCGTAACTCAGCTCTTCGGTCAG
>NZ_SCTN01000256.1 GCF_004297345.1 Aquabacterium sp.
CTCGTCGATGTCGTCAATGCGGTTGGTCGTCAGGAAGAGCAGGCCATCGAAGTACTCCAGCACGCGCAGGAACACGCCCACCACGGCATTGGCCGTGATGTCGTCGCTGCGCTTGCGGATGTACACGTCGGCCTCGTCGATCAACATGACCGCACCCCAGCGCTGTGCCCGTTTGAGCGCTTCCTTCAAGGCCGTTTCCATCGCGCTGACACTCAGGCCCAGTTGCCCCGAGTGCACGCGGTACAAGGGCCGGCCGGTGACCTCGGCATAGACCTCGGCCGTGAGCGTCTTGCCCACGCCGGGTGGCCCGGCGCACAACACCGTGGTGCCGCCACTCTTGCCGGCAATCACATCTTCCTGCAGCACGTCCATCTCGGCGGTCAGGATGTCGATCAGCTCCGTCTGCTCGTGGGGCAGCACCAGCTTGTGCTTGAGACCGGGTTGGTAGACATAGGGCCGGATGTCGTCGGCATGCACCCACAGATGCTGGTGCAGTTCGAGATGGAAGACAAAGAGATAGGCGTGGACGGGCAGCGCCTTGAAAAGCTGCTTGGGCAGTGCGGCATCCAGGGCCTTGACCTCCTCTTCAAAGTCGAAGTCACTGCTCTTGGCCGCACGGCGCAGATAGGGCGCCAGGATGTCGCCAGGCGATTCCAGCCCCACGGCGCGCGGCGGCAGAATGCCCTCGTCATTGACGATGCGGGCCTGAGCGCCGCTCGCGCTCAACACCACCTGGTCTTTGCGGCTCCAGTCCATGTCGCGGTGCGTGGCCGTGGGGTCTTCGGCGATGAAGCCCATGCCTTGCCCGGCAAACTGGTGGCCATAACGCCCCCGCCATTCAAAGTAGCGGCTGGCCGAGGCATCGTAGGCCGCCAACAGCGCCGGGCTTTCCCTGAGCAGGCCCTTGGCCGTGAGGATCTCTGCGATGGTGTGGCCCGGCAGGTCACCTTCGGTGATGCGAATCGTCTGTGAGATCAGATGGGCCTTGGCATTGGCCTTGAGCTCAACCATGATCTTGCCAAGCTCTTCCGAAGAGCCCTGGACGTAGTCGATGCGGGTGGGCACCCAGGCCAGCGGCTTGCCGTCCATGTTGGCGGCAAACAGCCAGCCCCTTTCCGTGCCGTCTGCCAGATAGCGAACCAGCGCAGGCAGCAGGCCCTCCAATGAGTCGCCTTGCTTGAAGCGCGGCAACTCATGCTGCTGGGCCGCGATCAGCGCCCGCAATTGCGCTGCACGGCCTGCAAGCGCGGCCCCCGCATCCTCGTACAGACGAGCAAGGAACTCCAGGGCCTCGACCGGCAGTGTGTGCGATCTCAGTTCAATGCGATGGCCGAATCGCAATTGTGATTGCAGGCCATCCAGTTCCGGGAATCGTTCCGTCAGTGCCAGAACGTCCGGGCGATCCAGTTGCAGCTTCATGACAGGACAAGTGAAAGCGCCCGAACCAGGCTTGGAACGATTCTCGACGAACGATCAAACCGGACGGTTCTCGTTGGGATTGCGCACAGGGCCCATCAGCTCCAGGCCTTCCGCGTAGGTGATCGTGTCGAAGGTGATGTCGAACTTGAATGCGACTTCGGCAATCTTGTCGAGCTTGGCAGCCGTGTCGAACTTCTTGAGGTCATTGCGCTCGATGTAAAGCAGCTCCAGCAGTTCGTTGTAGAGCGTGGCCTCGTCAATGGGAAGCACATAGAACATGGCGCCCTTGTAAGGCACCTGGTACTTCTTGCTCAGGTCGATGTTGTTGCAAAACAGGAAGTACTTGCCGCCCGCGGTCAGGGCATCGCCCAGTACTTCAGCCACGTCCTTGAGGTTCTCGAAAGACAGCAGATAGCCGGCAAAGAACGGCAGTGTCTTGTCGCCGACATTGGCCACGGTGAGTACCTGGTCGCAGGTGAGTTCGGGTGGACGGGCTTCGTCGGCCATCTGCTCGCTGAACTTCAGAGCGAGTTCACCGCGGAAACCAACACGGCCAGGCTTGTGGGTGGGGCCTTTGAACACAGGGTTCTGCAGGTAACGGCCCTTGTCCAGTCGGCCCAACACCGTTTGTTCAAGGGGGCTCTGCTCGATCATCGCGGTCATGATGTGGTCCTTCACGTTGTAGGTAAACAGGTATGCCAAATCCCTTCAATGCAATCGGCATACCAGTCAGGTTCACACTGCAAGCAGGTTTGACGCGCGTCATGTGTGATGCGCTATTTCTCTAGGTAGATACCTCTTCACGGACGCCCTCCAGGGCGTGATCGCCGTTGTTCGAGCGTCGTTCTCGGGCTTGTGCCTTTCGCGACGTGATGTGAGGTTTTGTCGGCTTTCAAACAATGCCGAAATGCCCCCGCCAAATCGGGCAAAAACACAATTTCCCTAGCGTAATCAATCACTTGCGTCATTCGATGGCGGGTGGCACAGCAGTTGCGATAGAGGCTGTGCGCAGACCATGTCTGGCCAGAGCGTAGCGACAAGAAGAAGACACACATCGCACCAAAGGCACATCAGGGTCGCGGCTTCGCAACCTGCATTCAACCTCATCCTCTATTGGAGAACTGCAATGGCTTCTTTGAGACAGATCGCTTTCTATGGCAAAGGTGGTATCGGCAAGTCCACCACCTCGCAAAACACACTGGCCGCATTGGCCGAAATGGGTCAGAAGATCCTGATCGTCGGCTGCGACCCCAAGGCCGACTCGACCCGTCTGATCCTGCATGCGAAGGCACAGGACACCATCCTGTCGCTGGCTGCTGAAGCTGGCTCCGTCGAAGACCTCGAGCTCGACGATGTCATGAAGGTGGGCTATCGCGACATCCGTTGCGTGGAATCCGGTGGCCCAGAGCCAGGGGTTGGCTGCGCCGGTCGCGGTGTGATCACTTCGATCAATTTCCTGGAAGAAAACGGCGCCTACGAAGGCGTGGACTATGTGTCCTACGACGTGCTGGGTGACGTGGTGTGCGGTGGCTTCGCCATGCCCATCCGTGAAAACAAGG
This sequence comes from Aquabacterium sp., assembly GCF_004297345.1. Lineage (GTDB taxonomy): Bacteria > Pseudomonadota > Gammaproteobacteria > Burkholderiales > Burkholderiaceae_C > Aquabacterium. Next base: position 2,979 of record NZ_SCTN01000256.1, read on the forward strand.
CGCAGGAAATCTACATCGTGATGTCGGGCGAGATGATGGCCATGTACGCGGCCAACAACATCTCCAAGGGTATTCTGAAGTACGCCAACAGCGGCGGTGTGCGCCTGGGCGGCCTGGTCTGCAACGAGCGTCAGACCGACAAGGAACTGGAACTGGCTGAATCGCTGGCCAAGAAGCTGGGCTCCAGGCTGATCCACTTCGTGCCCCGCGACAACATCGTGCAGCACGCCGAACTGCGTCGCATGACTGTTCTGGAATACGCACCGGATTCCAAGCAGGCTGGTGAATACCGCACGCTGGCCACGAAGGTCCACGCCAATGCAGGCAATGGTGCCATCCCCACGCCCATCACGATGGACGAACTGGAAGACCTGCTGATGGAGCACGGGATCATGAAGTCGATTGACGAGACGCAAGTCGGCAAGACCGCTGCTGAATTGGCGGCATAAGGCCCACCCCCGAAGCGCCTGCGGCGTTCCCATTCAAGGGGGGCGAGCGGGCAAGCGATCGGTCCGGTGGACCGGTCGCGCCTCGCGAGCGGCCAGCCTTGGCTGGCGCGGCCTGCAAGGCCCGCTGACGGCCGCTTGACAAACCGAGCACCTCGCCTTGAAGAGGTTGGAGATCCAAAATGAGCATGACCGTTGAAGAACGCAAGGCCACGAACAAGGCCTTGATCGATGAAGTCCTCAAGGCCTATCCTGAAAAGATGGCCAAGCGCCGTGCCAAGCACCTTGGCACCTACGAAGAAGGCAAGCCCGATTGCGGCGTGAAGTCCAACATCAAGTCGCTGCCTGGCGTGATGACGATCCGCGGTTGTGCCTACGCTGGTTCCAAGGGCGTGGTGTGGGGCCCGATCAAGGACATGATCCACATCTCGCACGGCCCCGTTGGCTGCGGCCAGTATTCATGGGCGGCACGTCGTAACTACTACATTGGCGTCACAGGTGTCGACACCTTCGTGACCATGCAGTTCACGTCCGACTTCCAGGAAAAAGACATCGTCTTTGGCGGTGACAAGAAGCTGGAAAAGATCGTCGACGAAATCCAGGAACTGTTCCCCCTGAACAAAGGCATCTCGGTGCAGTCGGAGTGCCCGATCGGTCTGATCGGTGATGACATCGAGGCTGTGTCGAAGAAGAAGTCCAAGGAACACGGCAACCACACCATCGTGCCGGTGCGTTGCGAAGGTTTCCGCGGCGTGTCGCAATCGCTGGGTCACCACATCGCCAATGATGCGATCCGTGACTGGGTGTTCGATGGCACCACCAAGAAAGAGCGCGAATTCGAAGCGACACCGTATGACGTGGCCATCATCGGTGACTACAACATCGGTGGCGATGCCTGGTCCAGCCGCATTCTGCTGGAAGAGATGGGCCTGCGCGTGATCGCGCAATGGTCGGGTGACGGCACCATCGCCGAGCTAGAAAACACGCCCAAGGCCAAACTCAATGTGCTGCACTGCTACCGCTCGATGAACTACATCAGCCGCCACATGGAAGAGAAGTACGGCATTCCATGGGTGGAGTACAACTTCTTCGGCCCGACCATGATCGTCAAGTCGTTGCGCGAAATTGCCTCGCACTTCGATGACACCATCAAGGCGAACGCCGAGAAGGTGATCGCCAAGTACCAGCCTCTGATGGACGCCGTGATCGCCAAGTACAAGCCCCGCCTGGAAGGCAAGAAGGTCATGCTGTATGTGGGGGGCTTGCGTCCCCGCCACGTGATCGGTGCTTACGAGGATCTGGGCATGGAAGTGGTCGGTACGGGCTACGAGTTCGGCCACAACGACGACTACCAGCGCACGACCCACTACATCAAGGATTCCACGCTGATCTATGACGACGTGACCGGCTATGAGTTCGAGAAGTTCGTCGAAACGATCAAGCCAGACCTGATCGGCTCGGGCATCAAGGAGAAGTACGTCTTCCAGAAGATGGGCGTGCCTTTCCGCCAGATGCACAGCTGGGATTACTCCGGCCCTTATCACGGCTATGACGGCTTTGCCATCTTCGCCCGTGACATGGACATGGCCATCAGCAGCCCGATCTGGGGCCTGACCAAGGCCCCCTGGAAGAACTGATTTTTTAGGAGAGCACCATGCCTCAAAATGTAGACAAGATCCTTGATCACGAACTGCTGTTCCGCGAGCCGGAGTATCAGGAACTGTTCGCGACCAAGAAGGCCTTCGAGTTCAACCACCCCGACGAGAAGATCAAACAGATCGTCGAATGGACCAAAACCGAAGACTACAAAGAGAAGAACTTCAAGCGTGATTCGCTGGTCGTGAACCCGGCCAAGGCCTGCCAGCCACTGGGCGCTGTCTTCGTGGCCAATGGTTTTGCCAAGACCATGTCCTTCGTGCACGGATCCCAAGGTTGCGTGGCCTACTACCGCTCGCACTTCTCGCGTCACTTCAAGGAGCCGACATCGTGCGTGTCGTCGTCAATGACGGAAGATGCGGCCGTGTTCGGTGGCCTCAACAACATGATCGACGGCCTGGCCAACACCTACAACCTCTACAAGCCAGACATGATCGCCGTTTCGACGACGTGCATGGCCGAGGTGATCGGTGATGACCTGAACGCCTTCATCAAGACATCGAAGGAAAAGGGCTCCATCCCTGCCGAGTTCGATGTGCCGTTTGCTCACACGCCAGCCTTCGTCGGCAGCCACGTGACAGGCTATGACAACGCTTTGCTGGGCATCCTGCAGCACTTCTGGGACGGCAAGTCGGGCACAACGCCAGCCCTGACGCGCACGCCCAACGAGTCGATCAACTTCATTGGTGGCTTCGACGGTTTCGTTGTCGGCAACATGAAGGAGATCAAGCGCATCTTTGGCTTGTTTGGCATCGACTACACGATCATCTGCGATCCTTCGACGGTCTGGAACACGCCGACCGATGGCGAGTTCCGCATGTACGACGGTGGCACGACCAAGGAAGAGGTGGAGCGTGCCTTGAACGCCAAGGCCACCATCGTCTTCCAGGAGTTCAGCTGTGAACGCACGACCAAGTACATCCGGGAAAAGGGCCAGGAGGTGGTGGTCCTCAACAGCCCGATCGGTGTGGCTGGCACAGACAAGTTCCTGATGGAGCTGTCGCGTCTGACCGGCAAGCCTGTGCCAGCCGAGTTGGAACGTGAGCGCGGTACGCTGGTTGATGCCATGGCTGATAGCCAGGCTCACTTGCACGGCAAGCGCTATGCCTTGTACGGTGACCCTGATCAGTTGCTGGGCCTGACCCAGTTCCTGCTGGAGTTGGGTGCGGAGCCTGCACACGTGCTGGCCACGAATGGCGATGACAAGTGGGCCAGCAAGGTGCAGGCGCTCTTCAATGCATCGCCCTATGGCAAGAACTGCAAGGCCTATCCAAAGCGCGATCTGTGGCACATGCGCTCGCTGCTGCACACGGAGCCCGTGGACTTCCTGATCGGCAATACCTACGGCAAGTACCTGGAACGCGACGTCGGCACCCCGCTGATCCGCCTGGTGTTCCCGATCTTCGATCGTCATCACTACCATCGCCTGCCGACATGGGGCTATGAAGGTGGTCACCGCGTGCTCGTGAACTTCCTCGATGAATACTTCGAGACGCTGGATGCCAACACGATCATCCCGGGCAAGACCGACTATTCCTACGACATCATCCGGTGAATTGGCGTGTCTGCCTGCTGTGCGGGCAGATCTGACAGCCTGCAGTGCTCGCCATACTGGTGTATGGCTGCGCGCTTCGACTGCCACCTCTGCCCGCTCGCGACGGCATCCATCGCCACTTCACAGTGGGGTTGGATGCCGTTTGTGTTTTGTTGATGTGAATTCTCTGAGCGAGGTGTGTCCATGTCGCAAGCTGTGTATGTCAAGTCCACGCAGGATGGCCGCAAGGTCGAGGTGATCGATGGCTGGTTGTGCCTGGCCGGGAACCGCGAAACGGATACCCTGGTTCCCTTGATCGAGCACCCCAATCGCCAGGCCATTTCACGGGCCGTGCCGGGTGCCACGCACATGGCTGGTCGGATTCCATTGCGGCATGACGAGGCCGCGATTGCACAAGGGGCGCTGGATGTGTCCAAGCGTGCGTTCTCGGTGGATCCCGTCTCCATCGAAGAGCGCTTTCGCAAGGCCGTGTGGGCCAAGGCCACGGCCGAAGGTGTGGAGTAGCCCATGATCTTCGTGGTCGAAGTGCCGCATGACGGCCATCCCCATGCCTGGTTTGCCTTCGAGGGGGCTGATCTGTTGGGCAAGATTGCTGCAGAAGATGCTTTCCAGGAGTGGGAAATCTTCGATCGCACCAGCGCACGTGAGTTGTTCGAGTTGGTGGGGGCCGTGCCTGATGCACCAGATGCCAGCGAGGCGTTTCCAGGCATCAGTCGTCTGGCGCAGGAATATGGGCTTGATACGCCCTTGTACCGCGCGGATCATCTGCTGGAACGTGGCTGCTATCAGCCTGCAGCCGTGTCCTTGGAGGCCGCTTGCGAAGCCGCGCTCAAGCGGCGCAAGTTGCCGGCACGAGAGGGCGGCGTCCTGCGGGACTACCGCGTCTACTGGTCCGAGCCCGATGCTGTTCTGGCGATCGAGAGCCAGGACCCCTTCTTCGCAGAGCACGGCAACTGGCGAGCCTTGCATGCCTTGCGAGAGCAACTGCTGGCACTGGATGTGCTGGCCGCTGATTGACTCAGGTTGAGAGGCACAGTGAGGCTGTGATGGACAGTGCTTTGTCCTCCATCGACTTCTTCCGGCAGATGCACGCGCATTACGAGCAGCTCATCGTGCGCTTCAAGGGGCGCACGATGCTGCTGGACGCCGTGCTGCAACTGGCCTGGCGCTGTTTCGACACCAATGTGACAACGCAATGCCAGGGCCTGCCCGAGCTGGACTGCCACAAGGGCTGCGCCACTTGCTGCACCCTGCGCGTGACGGCGACCGCGCCTGAGGTCTTCATGCTGGCCCGTTTCATCCAGGCGGTGGCACCAGGTCTGGCGCAACATGGCATCAACCTGCGTGATCAGGTCGCAAAGGCCAATGGCGCCACATGCGGACATGGTGAGCACGAGCGTGTGGCCCTGCGTCAGCGTTGTCCCTTCATCGCGCAAGGCACCTGTGTTATCTACCAGGTCAGGCCGCTCGCTTGTCGCGGCCTGGCCTCCTACGACCGAAAAGCCTGTGCGCAAGCCGCATCCGGCAAGATCGATCAGATTCCGTATTCCGAGCCGCATATGCGGGTGCGCAGCCTGGTTCAGAACGCACTGCAATCGGCCATGCGGGATGGTGGCCTGCCATGGGCCAACTATGAGCTCAATCAGGCCTTGTTGATGGCCCTGGATGACGACACCCTGGAGGCCCGATGGCTGGCCGGCGAGGACGTGTTGCATCTGGCTCAGGTCAACGAGGTGGACGAGGCGGAAATGGCCGCCACGTTCGATGAGCTCAAGCGTGTCTTGAGCTGATCCGCTGCTGACCACGTCTGCCTTTGGCGCTTTCCTGACAAGCCTGACGTCTGCTGTCGAATTTGTCGCGCATCTGCCGCTGTTCAGGCTGCCCATCCCAGGCAAACACAGTTGGCACCTTTTGTGCAATGAAGCTGTCACCCCCTCAAGGAGCAGACCATGTCCGCATCGCTCAAACAGAAGATCGCCGAAGTGTTTGACGAGCCTGGTTGCGACAAGAACCAGGGCAAGAGTGAGAAGGAACGCAAGAAGGGCTGCACCAAGCAACTGTCGCCCGGTGCTGCTGCAGGGGGCTGTGCGTTTGATGGCGCGAAGATCGCGCTGCAGCCCATCGTGGATGTGGCTCACCTGGTCCACGGGCCGATTGCCTGCGAAGGCAACAGCTGGGACAACCGCCACAGCTACTCATCTGGATCGACCCTGTACCGAACCGGTTTCACGACCGACATCAACGAGCTCGACGTGATCTATGGCGGTGAGAAGCGCCTGTTCAAATCGGTCAGGGAGATCATCGAGAAGTACGATCCACCGGCCGTCTTCGTGTACCAGACCTGTGTCACGGCCCTCATCGGGGATGACATCGAGGCGGTGTGCAAGAGGGCCTCCGAGAAATTCGGCAAGCCCGTCATTCCGGTCAACTCGCCGGGTTTTGCAGGCCCCAAGAACCTGGGCAACAAGCTCGGCGGCGAGTCGGTCCTGGACTACGTGATCGGGACCCAGGAGCCCGCTTACACCACCCCCCACGACATCAACA
>NZ_SCTN01000257.1 GCF_004297345.1 Aquabacterium sp.
AAATGCTTCGACCCTCCTTGGAAATATCATCCTGATCGGTGCGCTGCTGATATCGACGGTCTTTGCGTGGCCTGCCAGGCGCTGGTGGGTGTTCCCTTTCCGCGCTTTGGCTATACCGCCTGCACTGGCTCTCTTGTGGTCTCTTGACGTGCCCATGGTCCTCTGGGGGGCGATATGGAGCCTGCACGTCGATGCTTTTGCACCCGATCTGTTCTCGCCTTTGCTTATCTGGTGTCAGTTTCTTCAAGGTGGCGGCAGGTTCGCGATGACGGCCCTGTTGGGCATCTTGATCGGCCTTGGCACAAACCGGCTTGTTGGTTTCTTGGCGCCGACTGATGCGTGATGCATCTTTCAGGAATATTTCAGTCAAGCGGATGGTCGCTTGCGCCTTAAGCCGTATTCGTTGATTGAACGACAACGGCTTTCCTAGGAGGGCGCTTGGCCGCCACGGCATCGCTTGGTCGCTTATTTAGCTGTGCCCAATAAGCGCATGAGTCTCGTTCGCCATGAGGCTTTTCAGTCGAGGGATTGAGTCGAACGGCTCATGTTTCTCTGAAAATTGAAGGAGGAATTTTCACGGCCTATTCCTACATTGGTCCGACCTGAGCGGCATGGCCCATCAACGTATGGGGCTTGACTGACTTAACAAGGACAAGGAATCAGGAGAGGCAAATGAAGATGGTGCAGTGTTTCGCCGTGAGGATGATGTGTACTGCGGGCACATTGGTATTGCTGAGTGCTTCAGCTTATGCCTCTACGCCCACGTCACAGCAGATCGATACCTCGCGCGCCAAGGGCTTGGCATGGCTATACCAGACCCAAAAAGGTGACGGCAGTTGGCGCTTATCTGCGGGGCTGCCGGTGCAATCCACTAGTGCTGTACTCAATGCCATGATGAAGTCCGGGATCAAGACCGGGCGGCCGTTCTATTCGGGTGTCGCCTATCTGGCTAATGCTCAGCCGTCCAGTACGGATGGCCAGTCGCGGCAGATCGATACCTTGTATGCCGTCGGCAATGACGTGACTGCGTTGATGACGCGCCTGTCTGCACAAGCCACCGCACTGAACAATTCCTGGGGAACGCTGCCGGGGTACGCTACCAGCGTGGCCGATACCTCCATGGCTGCGACAACGATGATGAACACCAACGCCGGCTACACGGGTTGGCAAAACATTGTGTGCGGCATCATCGCGCTGCAACAGCGTGCCAGCGGTGGATGGTCCTATACAGGGAGCGTCTCATCGGGCAACGCCCCGACGAGCACTTCGGCCGCCAGCATCTTGCCTACAGCCATGACTATTCCCCTGGTGCTCAAGATTGGCTCGGTAGGATTTAGCAGCTTCCAGTGCGTCAGCGGAGGCCCCACGTATTCGACTGCGACGATGGCGGCCAACGCGGTGGCATTTCTGAAGACCAAACTCAACGCGGACGGCGGGTTTGGAGACAACGGTACCAGCGGGGTGCTTGAAACTGCCATGGCCTACTTGGCAATCCAGGCGGTCAATCCCAGTGACGCTTCTCTGGGCAACGCACAAGGCTATCTGGTGACCAGCCAGAAATCCGATGGCTCCTGGGCCAGCGACCCGTTCCAGACAGCCTTGGCACTGCAAGCTTACCCCAGCACAACGCTTGTCGCTACGGCTGGAGACGGCATGCCTGACGCGGTCAAGGCTGTATTGGGTTTGAGCACTGGCACCCCATCGCGTGGGTTGCAGCCGGGCAATGGACAAAGTGTCGCGGGTGTCAACAAGCCCTTGGTCACCATCGCAGCATATGTCAGCCAAGCTATGAGCTACAGCATCGTAGGCAGCGGTGGTACCAGCCCCTATCAATTCACACTGGCATCTGGAAGCCTGCCACCAGGCTTGAGCATCAGTTCGTCCGGTGTGGTGAGCGGAACACCAACAGCAGCGGGGCCGTACAGCTTTACCTTGCAGCAAACCGATGCAAGTTCTGCCTTGTCCTATGTGGATGCACAGGTCAATGTCGGCGCACCTCAGGACGTTGCTGATGCACCAACCTTGCCTGAATGGGGCGCCATCTTGATGGGGTTGATGCTGATGACTTCGATGGCCATCTCAGAGCGCAAACGTCGCGGCCGTTGACGGTCATTGACTCGGCGCACACGTATGGGCGCCTGAGGGTCTCCACGCATCAAAGCAATCATGTCGCGCGGCAACAGCATGCGCGGTCCGGTCTCACAGGGGTTATCCATGTTTTCACGTGTTCGCCAGTTCAAGGGCCACTTGTTGTGCTCAGTCGCTGCGTTGTTTTCCTGGCAGGTGCATGCGCAGCACAGGGATCCGGCGCCGCTGCCTGATGACGTCGCCCACAAGATCATCGCGGCCAATCAATCTGCGGCGGAAACCCCTTCACTGACCGCATTGAATCGCCACCTTGATGACCTCATCGAGATCGCCAATGCACCAGAGGGCAGCAACAATCAGATGCTGATTGCGGGCAAGCGTCATGAGCTTGCCCGTGTCAAAAATGAGGTTCTGCAAGATACGCAGACCATCCGTAAGCGTTTGCTTGACCAAGGCTTGACTTCTCAAGTCAACGCTTGGGATCAGCTTGCTGTGCAGATTAGAGACCGATTTGACCGATTAGAGCGAGCACTGATTGCCGTAGAGGATAACGATGCAGGACGCAGGCGCCTTGCGCTGACGGGCCTGAAGGGTGAGCTTAAAACGCTTCGCGGAGATGTGCTGGCCTCTCAGATTGTGCCCAGCGAGGCGGTTCCTACTTGGCGAGCTCATTCCACGCCGTTCTTGCTCAAACCGTTCCCAGTGAGCAAAACCAAGCCTAGTTTCGAGATTCAACGTGACTATTCGGGTCGTAATGCCAAGGTCGGCAATAACCAGGTTCTCGCTGCCGCACCGACAGCCGCCAAGATGGTGGTTACTGAGGCAGCCATCACGGGCTCCCAATTGGTCTCCGCCGCACCCGCAACGCCACCCGAAGCGGCCAGTTGCGGCTACACGTCGTCAGACCTTGCTGCGACAACCGATGCGCCCAAGGCTGCAGTTGCGATCCAGAATTTGGCTGCACAGTTGAATTACTCGCCGGCGCAAATTTTCCAGTACGTCTATAACAACGTCAAGTTCGAACCGTATTTCGGATCCTTGAAGGGGGGAGCCGCGACGCTACAAGCCATGGCAGGCGGACCGACGGATCAGTCCTCGCTGCTCATTGCCTTGCTTCGCGCATCCAACATACCCGCACGCTACGTGAGTGGCGTCGTTCAGATCACTGACGTCAATCCAGACCCCTTGGGTGGACGGGCAGCACGGTGGGTCGGCGCCAAATCGTACTCCGCTGCTGTGGCGATCATGAATCAGGGAGGAATGACCGCTGCAAGTGGGCCGCAATACGCAGGTGGTCCAACCAGTGTTGTCCAGTTGAATCATGTGTGGGTTGAGGCCTGCGTGCCATACGGGCATTATCGGGGCGTCACATCAGACAACTCCGGTATGCGCTGGATCCCCCTTGACCCCAGTTTCAAGGATAAGAGCTACCAGAGCGGTTTGGCCAACACGCAGACGTTTGACTACTCAGGCTTCCTTAGCAAACGGCGCAATGGCGCGGACAGCCTTCCCCACGAAGTTTATGCGCAGCAAGTCCAGGCAGCTGTACGTTCAAGCGATCCCAATGCCACGGTGCAAGACGTGCCCTATTTGGGCAACGTCAATCAACTGAATCTGGACATCTTGCCGGCGACGCTGCCCTATGAGGTGGTGAACTACACGAATTGGCCGGGCACATCATCGCCTGAGATCGCCTCCCTACCCGATGATCACCGCTATCGCCTTTATCTCGGTGGTTTGAATTTGCCGACAACGTATTCGGTCGCAATACCGGACATCGTACAAAACCGCCTTACCTTGTCATTCAAAGGGGCGACAACGGGCGACCAAACCGCGCTCAACAATTGGGTAGCGGACGGCAGCACGACATCGGCCATTCCCTGCACGGTCAATGTGACCCCTGTCATCATGATCGAAGGGGGGCCGCAAACGATACCTACTCCGACAGCGAGTTTGGGTTTGTGTACGACCACCAATTCGCTCACGATGGAAGTCGGGCTCAAGCAGTTGACTTCCAGTGTGGACCCCAATCACGTTGGGCGCGTCAACTACATCGCCTACACCAGCATTGGTGCGGCGAACTGGTACGCCCTACAAGCCTATGCCTTCCAAGGCTCGGATGCGCTGATCGCTCAACGCGCTGCCAACCTGATTTCCACGGTTAACAGCACGGCCAATCCGAATGCGAGTGTGGCAACAATTGATGCGACCTTGGGTGAATTCCTTCATGTGGCTGGTTTGAAGTACATGCGCTACATCACGGATGGTGGCAAACAGATCGGTGCCTTGAATGGCAACTCAGGTGAGAGCGGCAACCACCTTGGCTTTGCCACAACGCAGATGAAGGTGCAGTACGTCTTCGACCTGCCTTTTGCTGTGAACCGTGCTGGCTTCTTGATGGACGTGAAGGGGGGCTACGCCAAACCCGTAGATCTAACGAGCGGCGCATTGGACTTCACAACGTTCAAGCTCATGGGCTACGACATGTCGAACTACGAATCGTATGTTTGGCAGGAAAACGCAAAGCTGGATGCCGTCTCTACGGTTCGCGGTCTTCAGTACGCGAATGAAACCGGCATCGGAACCGTCACTGTCAACAGTGCAAATTGGTCTTCTGTTCGGCCAACCCTGACGGTTCACTCATCTTCGGTTGCCACCGATTGCACATATAGCGGAACGGAATACCCCAAGTGCATCATTGACGACACCACCAACAGCGCCAGCATCCTCAGCCAGGTGAATCAGGGCATGACTATCCTCATGCCCAAGTCAATGATCCAGTACAACGACTGGAAAGGGATTGTTTACGCGTCATCGCAAGACAAAACGTCAACGGGCGGAGGGTACTCATCCTCCTATGTGATCAACAAATACGCAGGTGGCTACTCTGTCGGGCCGGAATTGAGCATCGGCAGCTACACACCGACGTTGAACGCCAACTACGTTGCTCCTGTTGTCGTACCGATCTTTATCAGCACACCTTCAGCAGGTACGTCGTTCGATACCGCTCCGACCACTTTGACCGCTTCAAACGGGAAAACGCCGTTTTCCACGGTATCGGGTGACCCCGTGAACATGGTCAGTGGCAACCTGTATCACGACGATACCGATATCTCCATCAAGGGACGCGGCGGCTTTGCGATGGTTTTTGCCCGCAGCTATAACAGCCGTAGTCCAGCCGATGGCCCGCTGGGCTACGGGTGGACCCACAGTTTCAATGCCAAGCTGAAGTTCTACGGTCTTGAAAGCGGGCAAGCCAAATTGTCATGGATTGACGGCACCGGATCAGAGAAATACTTTGCCACGTCTGCTCAAACAGGCGGAGATGTCAACAAGGGCATCACATTGGCCAATCCCTCCGGCGTGTTTGTCAACTTCCAGCGTCTGGCAGATGGCACCTACTCCATCAAAGAGAAGAACGGAACCACGTACAAGTTCGCCAGTGCCACGGCACCTTCTGGCACACCTGGCACGAGCACCACGCCCGTGTTCGCCGCCTTGCAATCCATCACGGATCGCAACGGCAATGTGCTGACCATGAGCTATGCCGCTGCCACGGGTTGCGTTGGCGGCACCTTGCTGTGCACCGTGACTGACAGCGTGGGGCACACCTTGAGCTTTACGTACAGCGGCAGCCACATTACACAGATCGCGGATTACTCGGGTCGCATTTATCAGTACGGTTACACGGACGGCAACAACAACCTCAACAGTTTCAAGAACCCGCTTGCCGTGGCAGGCAAGCAAAACGGTGTCAGCTACAGCTACTACACATCGACCGATGGCACCAGCCTGGCCCATCTGATGAAGCAGTACACCTTGCCGCGTGGCAACGGGATGAAGTTTGAATACTACGCAAATGGGCGAGTGTTCAGGCACACGGTGGTACTGATCAACGGCACCAGCTCGCCGGATCAGGTCAATCTGTTTACTTACAACGACTTCCGCCGCGAAACTGTACAGACCAATGAGCGCCTCGGCGAAAAGCACTTCTTCTTCGATCCCTATGGCAACCCATTGAAGATTGTGGATGAAGGAGGCGCCGAGCATACCTATACCTACGACTGCACGGACGCCAGTCAAAGTGCTGGCTCAGCCAATTGCGCCAATCCGTACAACCGCTTGTCCGAGACCAACCCGGCAGGCTACAAGACGCAGTACGCCTATGACACCAACGGCAACGTCACGAAGGTCACGCCTCCGCGTGGCACAGCAGCTGCGACGCAGTATTTCGATTTCAACAGCTTTGGCCAACCCCGCCGCACGCAGGATGGCAACGGCCACTGGTCCATCCAGCGCTATGACACCAACGGCAACCTGACCGATGCCATCAGGGTTGTGTCTTCGTACACGCCACCCAGTTGTGCCAGCGCTGAATGTGCCATCCCAACCGCAGCCCAAATTCTGAGCTGGGTGGTGAATGGGTATGACACAGCAGGCAACCTGACCAGCACGAAGAGGGTGCGGGATTTTGCAGGCCAGATCGCCAGCAATACGGCGACGAGCAACACGGGGCCGCTGGTCACCTATGGCTTTGACACGAACAAGTGGAATGCGACGTCCACCAGCCGCATCGGCATCAAGAACGCAGACACGGCCGCTAGCACGGTCAACACCGCTACGCTGGGCTACGACAGCCTGGGCCGGTTGACCTCCGGTGTCGATGCCGACTGGTATGCCACCCAGTTCAAATTCGATGATCTTGACCGCCCCTACCAGGCTACAGACCGCCTGGGCCAACTCCGCAACTACACGTTCGATGCCAACGGCAACTCATCCGGGCAATCGCTGACGGTGAGCTTGTCTGGCGTATCCACTTTGGTGGATTCCAGCTCGTCGCGCTATGACGATACCGACCGTATTGCGCAATCGCTCGACGCGGGCGGCTTTGCCTCAGCGTTCACGTATGACGCGGCAGGCAATGTCCTGACCGTGACCAATCCAGACGGTTACACGCTGGCGTTCGACTACGACGCGGCTAACCGTCCGGTTCATGCATACGATCAGGAAGGC
>NZ_SCTN01000258.1 GCF_004297345.1 Aquabacterium sp.
TTTGGTCGGGGCGGCGGGATTCGAACTCGCGACCCCTTGCACCCCATGCAAGTGCGCTACCAGGCTGCGCTACGCCCCGACGAAGACTTAGACTATAGCATGGGTTTTTTGCTTTTCTAAAAGCTCGCTCAACATTTTTGTCATCAAGACAACAAATCGCGGATCGACAGCAGCGCTTCGCGCAACGCCATGACCGAATCCGGGCTCAATTTGTCCAGATCCGGGATGGCCGGAACCATCCAGGCGGCATCCGCCATCGCCGGGGTGCTGGCCTGCAGGGCACGCGCAGCACGCCCGTCATACGAAGCCGTGGAAGCAGGCACAGGGCGCACACCACCTGGCAGGCCCTTGGCACCCGGATTCGCATTCAAAGGCTCTTCGACCACGGCATCCAGGTCATCCGGAACCGCTGCCAACACGCCCATCTCGGCCAGTTGATTGCGGGCCCCACTGATGGTGAAGCCTTGCTCGTACAGCAACTCGCGAATACGGCGAATCAACAACACCTCATGGTGTTGGTAATAACGGCGGTTGCCACGGCGCTTCATGGGTTTGAGCTGGACGAACTCCTGCTCCCAGTAGCGAAGCACATAAGGCTTGACCAGGCACAACTCGCTCACCTCACCGATGGTGAAGTAGCGCTTGGCAGGAATGGGGGGCAAAACGCCCTCGACGCGGTCCATGGATCCCATCGCAGACTACAGATCAGTTTCCCGATGTTCCGTAAAAATCCCCATCAAGATCAACAAGATCGGGAAAAGGTTTCAGACTTTACTCCAAGTCTTCACCAGATGGAATGTCGCCCTGCACCATGCCTTTGAGCTTCTGGCTGGCATGGAAGGTCACCACATTGCGCGCCTTGATGGGAATCGCCTCGCCCGTGCGGGGATTACGCCCTGGGCGCGGTGCCTTGCGGCGAATCTGGAAGTTGCCAAAGCCCGACAGTTTCACGTCAGTGCCTTGCACCAGGGTGTCGTTGACCTGCTCGAAAAACGCCTCGACCATGTCCTTGGACTCACGCTTGTTGAGGCCCAGGCGCTCAAACAGCATGTCGGCCAGTTCGGCCTTGGTCAGGGTTGGTGTCTCGATGGTCGGCAACAACACCGTCAGATCACTGATCTTTTCGCTCATCTCTCAGGCCCTCCCCGGCCTCAGGCACGAACCCGTGCGCCAATACCGCTGTCCAGGGAAGCCAGAACGGCCTTCATGGCGGCTTCAATGCGCTCATCGGTCAAAGTCTGCTCATCATCGCGCAGTTCCACGCGCACAGCCAGACTGCGCTCGTTGTCGGCGATGCCGGCCACGGGTGTCTTGGGCTTGTAGATGTCGAACAAACGGGCGCCACGCACCAGGCCTTCGCTCGGGGCCTTCGTGATGGCGGCGATCAGCGCATCGTGAGGCGTGCTGTCTTGCACCACCAGGGCCAGGTCACGGTAGACCGACTGCATCTTGGGCACGTTGGTGAACGATGGCACCACACGCTGCACCAGCACATCGGCATCCAGTTCGAACAGCACCGGGGCCAGCGGCAAGTCATACGACTGGCGCCACTTGGGGTGCAACTCGCCCACAAAGCCCACGGCCTTGCCGTCCACCACCACCTGCGCGCAACGGCCAGGATGGAAGGCAGGATGCTCGGCTGCGACGAACTGAGCCTGACGCGGCGCCAGCAAGGCCTCCACATCACCCTTCACATCGAAGAAGTCCACATTGCGAGCAGCCGCACCCCATTGCAGGGCATCTGCCGAGCCATAGGCCAGGCCACTCACGCGCACGGGCTGATCGAAACCGGCCACGGTCTGCGCGCCATCCTGCACGGAGGCATCGCGCTTGAACACGCGCCCCACTTCGAAGATACGCACGCGATCAGCCTTGCGCGACAGATTGGTCTTGAGCACCTCGACCTGGCTACCGATCAGGCTGGAACGCATCACGGCCAGCGGGCTGGCGATCGGGTTGAGCACGCGGATGGGGTTGGTGTTGCCCGCGAAATCGGCTTCCCACTTCTCTTCCACGAAGCTGAAAGTGATGGCCTCCTGGTAGCCACGCGCGGCCACAGAGCGGCGCACGGCGTACAGGCCACGCTGTGCCTCCGGGCGCACTTGCGAGGTCACCGGAGCCTTGGGCGCACGCTTGGGCAGCTTGTCGAAGCCGATCACGCGCACCACTTCTTCGATCAGGTCTTCCTCGATCTGGATGTCAAAGCGCCAGCTCGGTGGGACGACCACCAGATGCGTGTCGTCCTTCTTCGCCTGCGCCGTGAATGGCAGATCCAGGCGCGTCAGCACCTGCTCGACTTCGGTCAGCGTGACAGGCATGCCGATCACGCGTTGAGCGCGAGACAGACGCAGCGTCACTGGCTTGCGATCGGGCTTCTGCACGATCTGATCATCCAGCGGGCCGGCCAGGCCACCACAGATGTCGATGATCAGGCGCGTGATGCGCTCGATGTAATCGGCCGTGGGCGCAGGATCTACGCCACGCTCGTAGCGGTGCGAGGCATCGGTCGAGAAGTTGTAGCGGCGAGCACGGCCCGCGATGGCCTTGGGCCACCAGAACGCAGCCTCCAGATAGACGTTGCGGGTATCGTCACCAACGGCCGTGGCGTCGCCGCCCATGATGCCGGCCAGCGACTCGACCTGATTGCCGTCCGCGATCACGCCCACTTGCTCATCCAGCGTGATGGTGTTGCCGTTGAGCAGCTTGAGCTGCTCGCCTGCCTTGCCCCAACGCACGGCCAGATCGCCGTGGATCTTGTCCAGATCGAACACGTGCGAAGGCTGGCCCAGCTCGAACATCACGTAGTTGGAGATGTCCACCAGCGGCGACACCGAACGCTGACCACAACGGGCCAGGCGGTCGACCATCCAGTCCGGCGTCTTGGCCTGAGGATTGACACCACGGATCACACGGCCGGCAAAACGGCCGCACAGGTCGGCGGCTTCCACAGTCACCTTCACGCGTGCGTCGATCTCCGGCTTGACGGGCGCCACGGCCGGCAAGGTCAGCGGAGCACCGGTCAATGCAGCCACTTCACGCGCGATACCTGCCACGCTCAGGCAATGCGCCAGGTTGGGCGTGAGCTTGAGCGTGAACAGCGTGTCGTCGAGCTTGAGGTGCTCGCGGATGTTCTGGCCGATCGGCGCGTCATCCGCCAGGATGTGCAGGCCGTTCGATTCTTCAGACACGCCCAGCTCGCGTGCCGAGCACAGCATGCCCTGACTCTCCACGCCACGCAACTTGCCCAGCTTGATCTTGAAGGGCTTGCCATCGGCGCCCGGCGGCAACTCTGCACCCACCGTCGCGCAAGGGATCTTGATGCCCGGGCGCACATTGGGCGCGCCACACACGATCTGCAGCACGGCGCCCGTACCGGCATCCACCTTGCACACGTTCAGGCGGTCGGCATCCGGGTGCTTGGCCACTTCCAGCACATGCCCCACGACCACGCCCGTGAACGGCGGCGCAACCGGTTGCAGCTCTTCCACTTCCAGGCCGGCCATGGTCAGGAGATCAGCCAGTTGCTGCGTGGTCAGGTCGGGGTTGCAGAACGTTCGCAGCCAGGACTCGGGGAATTGCATGTCAGTGATCCTTGGGAATCGGTATGTTTGTTTCGATCAGATGAGCTCGGACGGGTAATCCGCGTCCAGCACCACGCGATAACGGGCCTTGCCCGCGCGCAGGTGTTCCAGCGCATCGTTGATGCGGCTCATCGGGAAGTGTTCGGTTTGAGGCTCGATGCCGTGACGTGCGGCAAAGTCGAGCATGGTGTCGATGTCCTGGCGCGAGCCCGTGGGGGAGCCCGACACGCTGCGCTGGCCACCGATCAAGGGGAAGGCCTCCACCTCCATCGGTTGGGGCAGGATGCCCACGATGTGCAGACGGCCATTGGGGGCCAGCGTGCTCATCAACGCCTTCCAGTTCAGCATGACGTTGACCGTGACCAGCACCATGTCCAGCTTGCCGGCCACCTGCTTCATGGATTTTGCATCCACGCTGGAGACCACGTTGTGCGCCCCCAATTGCAAGGCCTCGTCGCGCTTGGATTCGCTGGACGTGAACGCGGTGACCTCGCAACCCCAGGCACGCGCGAACTTGAGCGCCAGATGGCCCAGGCCACCAATGCCGACCACGCCCACGCGGTGCGTCGGCTTGATGCCGAAGTTCAGGAAAGGCGAAAACACGGTGATGCCGCCACACAGCAGCGGGCCGGCCTTGGACGGATCCAGCTTTTCAGGGATAGGGCAAGTCCAGAGCCAATGCGCACGCACGCGCTCTGCAAAGCCGCCGTTGTGACCCACGATGGTCGGCACACCGGCTCGACACAGTTGCGGCTCACCACCCAGGCAGCTCTTGCAGGACATGCAACTGCCGGCCATCCAGCCAATGCCCACGCGTTGGCCGAGCTTCAAGCCCTTGGTGTTGGCGCCCAATGCCACCACCGTGCCCACCACCTCGTGACCACCGATGATCGGGTAGCCCGAGAAGCCCCATTCGTTGTCGATCAGGGACAGATCGGAGTGGCACAGGCCGCAATGCTCGACCTTGACCTCCACCTCTTCTGCGCCCAGAGGACCCGGCTCGTACGAAGTCGCCACAAGCGGCTTCGAAGCCTCTTGCGCAGCCCAGGCACGGATGGTGGTAGCGGCGGAAGTCATGGTCATGGCAGAGATCCTTAAGCAGATGTAGCGGGACTCAAAGCATCACACAAACGGCAAAGGCCCTGCGGCCCTCGCCCTTACTGGAATTGCTGCAGGAAACGCAGATCGCCTTCGTAGAACAGGCGCAGATCGTTCACGCCGTAGCGCAGCATGGTCAGGCGATCAGGGCCCAGGCCGAACGCGAAGCCGATGTATTGCTCCGGATCCAGGCCAAAGTTGCGGACCACGTTCGGGTGCACCTGCCCTGCCCCGCCCACTTCCAGCCAACGGCCCTTGAGCGGACCGGAAGCAAAAGCGATGTCCACTTCAGCCGATGGCTCGGTGAACGGGAAGAAGGACGGACGGAAGCGGATGTCCAGCTCGTCGGTTTCAAAGAAGGTGCTGAAGAAGTCACCCAGCACCGCTTTCAGATCCGTGAAGCTGACGCTCTCGCCGATCCACAGGCCTTCGCACTGATGAAACATGGGCGAGTGCGTGGCGTCGCTGTCCACGCGGTAGGTACGGCCCGGCGCGATCACGCGGATCTCGGGCATGCGTTCGCCCTTGGCGATGGCTTCAGCGTGTTGCTTCACATGCTGCACGGCATAACGCACCTGCATCGGGCTGGTGTGCGTGCGCAGCAGGTGGCCACCTTCGACATAGAAGGTGTCGTGCATCGAACGCGCAGGATGGTCTTCCGGCGTGTTCAGTGCAGTGAAATTGAACCAGTCGGCTTCGATTTCCGGGCCATCGGCCACAGCAAAACCCATCGAACCGAAAATGCCCTCGATGCGCTCGATGCTGAGCGACACGGGGTGCAGGCCGCCCTCGCCGCGACGGCGACCGGGCAAGGTCACATCCAGGCTTTCGGCGCGCAGTTGCGCTGCCAGTTCGGCATCAGCCAATTCCTGGCGACGCGCGTTCAGCGCGGCTTCGACCTGCTGCTTGGCCTGGTTGATGGCCGCACCACGGGTTTTCTTTTCCTCGGGGCTCAAGGCGCCCATGCCTTTGAGCAACTCGGTCACGCTGCCAGACTTGCCCAGGAAACGGGCCTTGGCGTTTTCGAGGTCGGCTGGCGTGGCTGTGGCGGCAAACGCTTCCTGAGCAGATTGCACCAGCGCCTGGAGATCGCTGTGGGTGTCGGTCATGGTCTTTTGTCGAAAAAAAAGGCCAACGTGATGTTGGCCTTTAGTTCACCGGCCTTGCGACCGGCGCAGCATCTAGCTAGCTGTCTGCTCGATTGATCAAGCAGCCAGTTGTGCCTTGGCCTTTTCAACGATGCTGGCGAAAGCAGCAGGATCGTTGACAGCCATGTCAGCCAGCACCTTGCGATCGATTTCGATCGAAGCCTTCTTGATGCCAGCAATGAACTTGCTGTAGGTCAGGCCCAGTGCACGGCTACCGGCGTTGATACGTGCAATCCACAGACGGCGGAATTCACGCTTCTTGGCGCGGCGGTCACGGTAGGCATATTGACCTGCCTTCATGACGGCTTGTTTGGCGATGCGGTATACGTTCTTGCGGCGACCACGGAAACCCTTGGCCAGGGCGAGAACTTTCTTATGACGAGCGCGGGCTGTTACACCACGTTTGACGCGAGGCATGGATTACTCCTTCGGCGTAAAAATCTAAAACCAGTGAGACGTTTCGTTGACCGATTACAGGCCAGCGAAAGGCAACATTTGAGCCATGTGGCCCATGTTGGTCTCATGCACGTTCACAGCGCCGCGGAGCTGACGCTTGTTCTTCGTGGTCTTCTTGGTCAGGATGTGACGCTTGAAGGCTTGACCGCGCTTGACGGTACCACCCGGGCGAACGCGAAAACGCTTCTTCGCACTGCTCTTGGTC
>NZ_SCTN01000259.1 GCF_004297345.1 Aquabacterium sp.
GCATCGATGACCATGGTCACGCCATCTCGGTCGATGCGGGTGTCGTCGTCGTTGAGCTGGTCGTCGAAGGCAAAGCCGTACTGGAAGCCCGAGCAGCCGCCGCCGGTCACGTACAGACGCAGCTTGAGCTGAGGGTTGCCTTCTTCGGCGATCAGTTCACTGACCTTGGCAGCGGCTGCGGCGCTGAAGTTCAGGGGGGCGGGCGGCATGTCCAGGCCGGCGGACGGTGTGGTCAGAACGGTTTCCATCGTCGAACTCCTTGATTGGTGAGACGAAAAAATCTGTGCAGGCGCGGTCAGTTGGGGCTGCACACGGGTTGATCTGCCAGCGTGGTGGGCTGTGTGGCACCTTGCGACGCCTTCTGCTGGTAGTCGGCCACCGCTGCCTTGATGGCGTCTTCGGCCAGGATGGAGCAGTGGATCTTGACCGGGGGCAGCGCGAGCTCTTCGGCGATCTGCGTGTTCTTGATGGACAGGGCCTCGTCGAGCGTTTTGCCGCGTACCCATTCCGTGACCAGCGAGCTCGACGCGATGGCCGATCCGCAGCCATAGGTTTTGAAGCGAGCGTCTTCGATCACGCCCGTGCTGGGGTTGACCTTGATCTGCAGTTTCATCACGTCGCCGCAGGCAGGTGCACCGACCATGCCGGTGGCCACACCTTCTTCATCGGCGCCGAAAGAGCCGACGTTGCGCGGGTTCTCGTAGTGGTCAATGACCTTGTCGCTGTATGCCATGTTCAATCTCCGTATCTCTGGAAATGTCAGTTAGCCGAGGCCGCCATCAATGCGCTGCCCATTGAATGGTGGTGAGGTCGATGCCTGCTTGCACCATGTCCCACAGCGGGCTCATCTCGCGCAACTTGCTGACGACATCGCTCACGCGGGCGATCACAAAGTCGATTTCTTCGGCCGTTGTGTAGCGGCCGATCGTGAAGCGCACCGAGCTGTGCGCGAGTTCGTCGCTGCGGCCCATGGCGCGCAGCACATAGCTGGGCTCCAGGCTGGCCGAGGTGCATGCCGAGCCAGACGACACCGCGATGTCCTTCAAGCCCATCAGCAGCGACTCACCTTCGACGTAGTTGAAGCTCATGTTGAGGTGATTGGGCGTGCGGCTCTCCACGTCGCCATTGAGGTGGACCTGGTCAATGCGGGACAAGCCGGCCCACAGCCGATCACGCAGGCTACGGATGCGTTCGAGCTCCATGCCCATCTCTTTGGCCGCGAGGTGGAAGGCCTCGCCCATGCCGACGATCTGGTGAGTGGGCAATGTGCCGGAGCGCATGCCCCGCTCGTGGCCGCCGCCGTGCATCTGCGCCTCGATGCGGATGCGCGGCTTGCGACGCACGTACAGCGCGCCAATGCCTTTGGGGCCATAGCTCTTGTGTGCGGACATCGACATCAGGTCGATGGGCAGATCGCTCAGGTCGATGTGGACTTTGCCTGTGGCCTGTGCGGCATCCACATGAAAGACCACGCCTTGACTGCGGCAGATGTCGCCCAATGCTTTCACGTCCTGGATGACACCGGTTTCGTTGTTGACGAACATGACAGAGGCCAGCACCGTGTCCGGCCGCAGGGCGGCCTTGAACTGTTCGATGTTGAGCAGACCGTTGTCCATGACGGGCAGTATGGTGATGTCCCAGCCTTCGCGTTCCAATTCGCGCATGGTGTCGAGCACAGCCTTGTGCTCGGTGGCCACGGTGATCAGGTGCTTGCCTTTGGACTTGTAGAACTGGGCGGCACCCTTGATGGCGAGGTTGTTGCTCTCGGTCGCGCCGGAGGTCCAGACGATTTCGCGCGGGTCCGCTCCAATCAGCAGGGCCACTTGTTCACGGGCCAGCTCGACAGCCTCTTCTGCGGCCCAACCGTATGCATGCGAGCGGCTGGCGGGGTTGCCAAAGCGTTCGCTCAGGTAGGGGATCATTTTGGCTACCACGCGTGGGTCGACGGGCGTCGTCGCCGCGTAGTCCAGGTAGACGGGGCGGTTGGGCTGCACGTTCAGCGTCATGAGAGCTCCTTGTTCTGTGCGGTCGATGGACCGAGGCTGCTGAACACCTCATTGCAAGCGCAATGCCAAGCCCGGTGTTTTTCTTAAGTTGTTGATTTCATTTGATAAAGCTCAAAGTGACCATGAAGGCAGTAGTGAATTGCTTCGCACAAGGTCATGTGGTTTTTGTCGGGATTGTTGGCATGGTCATGCACCGAGTGACCGGCGTTGGCGCGTGTCGCGGCAGGCTGCCCAAGGGCGTGGTGACCCTTGCCTGGCAGGGCATTGATCTTGCAAAAGCACCGTTGAACGTGATTGCAAGGAATGCTCATGCCGATTTATGAATACCACTGCCCGACGTGTGACAAGCGCTTTGAACTGCTGGTGCGCAGCAGCACGATTGCGGCCTGCCCTCAATGTGGCTCGACCGCAGTCGACAAGTGCGTGAGCGCCCCTCAGCCACCAAGCAAGAGCGCGGGCATCATCAAGCGGGCACGCCAGCGTGCCGCCGCAGAAGGGCACTTCAGCAACAGCTCTCAGGCCGAGCGCAACAAGCTGCTCAGTTGAGCCACGCCCTTGTTTATCGGGCAGGCGGCCGCATCTTGAACCAGTCAGGATGCTGCTGCTGGTAGACGCGCAGCCACATCATCAAAGCTGGTGTCAGTGCACGCGAGCAGAACACCAATGCTTCGTCCAGTTCGACCTTTGTCGACCCGGACAGCGCCTTGCCCACGGTGGCCATGCCAGACCAATCGATTTCGGGCATGGCCTCGCGCATGTCAGAGGGCAAGGCCGTGGCTGCTTCAAGCATGAGACGCATCTGCCGCGTGACTTCCTGTCGCGTCAGGCGCGAAGCCAGCAGTTCGCTGTCCTGCACACCTTCAACCAGCGTGAGCACGGCGATGCCGGCTTCTTCGATTGTCTTGAACAAGGCAGCGGCGTACATCGGGCTCTCAATGTGTAGAGGATGAGTTGGTGTCGCCTGGCGAGCGCGTGTGGAGAAGATCGTTCGTGGCCCAGGCGAATTCCATCCAGGCTGCGGCGAGATCGGCCGTGATGGCGCGCAGGTAGTCCCCGCTTGGATGGTGTTCGTCTTCGAAGTTGGACAAGGCGCATGAGGCTGCATTGAAAGCCAGAGCTTCGTCCACCAAAGACTTGCTGAAGCCAGAGAAGGCCTTCAGGACCTTGGGCGTGAACTCGTCCTTGTCGGGCGCCGAGGGCGGGGCGACATACACGTCCAGCCGGGCTAGCTGTTCCAGGGCCCGGGTGTAGGTCTGCTCGACGGCGGCCAGCACGGCTCTTTGGGTGACGCGGTCCCGGTCTTGCCTGGACAGCATCTGGTTGAGGTGTTGTCGGTAGCGCGGCATCGCCTGGTTTCGCTCGCAGGCCACCCACTCATGAAACCGCATCAGTGCCTCTTCCAGGCCGCCGGTTGTCAGTGGGGTGATGTGGCGCACCGGGCGCAGGAAGTCGGCCAGGCGTGCGGCCGATTCGAGCGCACCTTCCATGTGCCCTGCGGCCTGACGGGCCGTCTCCGTGCCCCCAAAGAACAGCCGACCTCCCCAGTGAGGGCGCCGCAGCACTGGGGCTGCCTGGGGTGGAAAGGTCGATGTGTCCTGTCGATCCAGGTCACTGCAGGTCCAGGGGTCTTGTGCCCAGTCCTTGCTGACAACGTCATCACGCTGCGCCTCAAGGCCATACAGTTGCGCAAACTGGCTGCTCACCAGCAAGGGCATGCTGCGGGCAAACTGAGGGCGCGCATCAGGCGGGATCGCGTGAAAGCCGGCGAGTGCGGCGCCGTGCTCGTCGCTGGCATCCCAGAGTTCACGCAGCACGGCTTGTGCATGGCTGACGAAGGCGCTGCCTGAGTAGCCCTGGTCCAGCCAGAAGGGGCGCCCATAGCGGGCGAAAGATTTGGCTTCGCGGGCCATCCAGGTTGAGACCTGGCTCATGGCATCCATCGTGGCATCTGGCAGCTCGGGCTGAAAGCGAATGTGCTGCAGCATCAGGCGTGGCGGCATGGCCAGCACAACCTTTCTGGCTTTGACGGCCACAGCGTGGACGACCGAGGTGGCGTCTTGCTCGGCTGCGGCGACATGCAATTCCACATGGGTGCCGCAATCGATGACTGACAGCACACGATGGCCCAGCTTGATCGTTTCGACGGGCAGGTCGGTGGTCAAGGTGTCAATCAGCCTTTGCATGCCGCCTGACAAACGGCGTGCGCCCCCGTGGATGCCTTGGGTGGGCAGGACTTCCGCAGGTCTGCTCGGATCAGCCAGATGGAGCGCCTCGCCTTGGTCGGGTTGCGCAAAGTGACGCAAGCCCAAGGCATCGACGAGATTGGCTATGCGAGGCTCCGTGTCAGGCCAGAACCAGCTGGCACCCATGTCTACCGTGGCGCCGCCAGCAGGGGGCACATCGCTGAAGATGCGACCACCTGCCCGTTCGCGGGCTTCGTAGATCACGACACTCGAACCTTCGGCCAGAAGGGACTTGGCCAGCGCCAACCCTGTGAGACCGGCACCGACAATGGCAACGTCGATCATGATGGCCTCCGGTTCGGTGCGTCAGACGAAGCTCAGCAGTTCGACGGTCACGGGCTCTTCGCCCAGCGTGGCCTGGCAGGCCAGACGCGATTTGGAACTCACGCCGACCAGGGCGTCAAGCTTCTCGTTTTCCGTGCGCTGGATCTTGGACAGGCTCTTGCGGCCTTCCTGAATGAAGACATGGCAGGCGCCGCACTGGGCCTTGCCGTCGCACTTGCTCATGATGGCGGCCCCGGCAGCCTTGATGGCGGCCATCAGCGTGGTGCCAGGTGCGGCGTCGGTGGTGATGCCGGCGGGGAGGATGGTGAGTGTGGTCATGGTGCTTCTCCGTTGGGTGTCAAAAAAAGGTGAATCAAGCCGCGCAGAGCAGGGCTGCAACGTCGGCCAAAGGCAAGTCAATGCGTGTGACCTTGTTTTCTTCAAGGAAGCGGGCTTCCATGCGCGTGGGTTCGTGGGCCAGCACCGCCCAGTGGCGATCACCCGAACGCTTCATGATCTGGCGCGCAAAGCTGCGGGTGAGCTGGTCGTTGAAGCGGCAACCCAGGAAGAGGAGGCCACGGCCTTTGCGCAGTTCCTGCACTTCGGCAGGGATGGGCGTCTGGATGTCGATTTCAGTGAGTACCTCCACATAGTCCGAATCGGATACGAGGTAGTTGCTTGCCGGGTTGCGGCCGCCGATGGGGCGATAGACCAGGGACTTCCAAGCCGGCGAGCAGCTCTCGGCCAGTTGGCCCTGTGCGTCGTAGAAAGCCGTCCAGGTGCCGAAGTGCTCCGACTGAGACAAGCCCTGTACCTGTCCCCAGTCTCCCTGACGAAGCTGGGCAAACGCTTTCACCAGCGTGTCGTCGTACCAGCTCTCGACCACCAGTGGCGGTGCGAGCTTCGCGATCCATTCATGCAGGGGGCTGGGTGCGGGCGCTTTGCTGAAGGCCTCGTCCATCTGGTTGACCAGGCTCTTGCGGTGCTTGAAGTTCTCGATGTATTGCGCCGCTTGCGTGAGGCGGTTGCGGATCTTGTGTGGCACGGTGACCTTGGCCGTGAGCAGGGCCACGAGCGCCTCGGGTGTCGATGGCACCGGGGCGTCGGGAATCAGGTCCAGCAAGCCAGGGCCCAGATAGGGAATGATCTTGCCGTCCTTCAGGCCGCTTCGGACCTGTGGCAGCCATTCATCGAGAGGGGCAGCCTGGGTGGCCTGGCTGCTGGAGGGTGCGTCAACGACGGGCATGATCTTTTCCTTTTCTTCAATAGATGGCCGCACCCGCACCCACATTCACCGACGCATCCTTGAGCGTCTTGACGATGTACTTGACCTCGTCTTCATCAAGATGGGTGTGGAAGGGCAGCGTGAGCGAGCGATCGGCGATGCGCTCGGTGTTGGGCAGCAGGCCGCGATGCCAGCCAGCTTGCTGGTAGTAAAACTGCTGGTGCAGCGGCACGCAGTAGATGGCCGACTCGACCGAGTTGGCGTCCATGTCTTCGATGATCTGATTGCGGGCGCTACCAGTGAAACGCTTGCCCAGATGAATCATGTAGAGCATCCAGTGCACTTCATCGATGTGCTCGGCCAGATAGGGCGGCTTGATGCCCTCGAAGCTTTGCATCTCCTTGTGGTACCAGGCCTCGACCTGTTTGCGCTTCATCAGGATCTCATCGATGCGGCGCAACTGGGCCAGGCCGATCGCTGCATCGAGATCGCTCATGCTGGCCTGCCATGGCACGCGGCTGCCAACGGACACCGAGGTACGGTCACTGAGGCGGCGCTCACGCAGATAACCCAGCTCGCTGGCGATCGTCGGATCGTCTGTCAACACCATGCCGCCCTGGCCACAGCACAGTGCCGACGGCTGCGAGAAATCGAAAATGGCCACATCGCCAAAGCTGCCCGTGAGTTGGCCCTGGTAGCGTGAACCGATGGCTTCCGTGCTGTCTTCGATGAGCCTGAGCTGGTGCTGGTCCGCCAGATGGCGCAGGGCCTGCCAATCGGCCGGATGGCCATTGATGTTGCTGGCCAGGATGGCCTTGGTCCTGGGGGTGATCTTCTCGGCGGCTTTGACCGGGTCGATGCAGCCAGACCAGTAATCGATGTCTGCCAGGATGGGGGTAGCCCCGACGATGGAGATGGCGTGCGCGATCTGATGCCAGGCGTAGGCCGCGGTGATGACCTCATCGCCCGGGCCAATGCCCAGGACCTTGAGCGACAGGCACAGGCCCAGTGTGCCGCTGCCAACCGCGGCAGCGTGCTGGCGGCCCACATAGCTCGCCATGGCTTGTTCGAAGGCCAGCACGTTCGGGCCGGCCGATAGCTGGTTGCTGCGCAGCGTCATCACGGTGGCTTCGAGCTCGTCGGTCGTGATGTCCGGGTCGGACAGGAAGATCCAGTCGCCCAGGTCGTCGGCCGTGTGGGCCGCGGTGTCGGTTTGTGTGTCCATGGCGTGTCCTTGCAGCGAGAACTCAGTGAGGCGTCAGCACGAAAGCCGATGCCTGGTCGGGCTCACGCGTGACCGACCAGCAATGGCCGTCCGTGGCCATGAGGTAGAGCGCACCCTTGCCATCAACCTGTGCCACAGGCTGTTCGCCACGCATGTCGAAGGCGTCGAGCACCAGGGCCCGCAAGGGCGCGAACTGCTCGCGGATGGTGGCGGCCGCAGCCCGCACGGTGGCTGACTCGCCCATGATGGACGCGGCTTGATTGATCTGTTCAGATGTGATGGCCATCTCGTTCTCCTGATGCGGCTGGCTCAGACTTCCTCGCCTGTTGTCAGGCGCTTGGCCTCGACCGTGATGGGCAGCCTGGTGTCGTCGGGCATCTCGGGCAGGGCCAGTTGCCAGCCGTTGGCCAGCGTGACCGTGCCACCCCACATGGTGGGTTTGTCCATCTGGGTGATGGGCTCTTCCAGGTCTTTCTTGGGCACGTAGACAGACAAAATGCCGTCGCTGCCCTTGCGGATCATGATCTTCATGCGAATACTCCAGAGGGTTGATGGATGGGAGTGGCGTGTTCAGCCATGAGGGGCGCCAGCTCCAACGGCAGGCGTTCCAGCACGGTCTGGATCTGCTGCATGGTGTTGTGGGTGGAGAGGCTGAAGCGCACGGCGCACATCGCTTCGTCACGGGGCACGCCCATGGCGATCAGAACAGGCGATGGCTCGTTGCCCGAGGCCGAGCAGGCCGCGCCCGAGGAGGCCATCACGCCCATGCGGTCCAGACGTTGCAGGACGACGTCGGCGTGCACATGGCCGAAGCGCACATAGCTGGTGTTGGGCAAGCGCGGCGCCTGAGCCCCGAAGACAACCGTGCCTGGTAGTGCCGCCATCAAGCCATGTTCCAGCGCGTCGCGTTGGCGGGCCTGCTGTGAGGTTTGCGCCACCCATTGCTCGGAGGGCATGGTGATCTTTTCTGCAGCAGCACCCATGCCCAGGATGCCCGGCAGGTTCTCTGTGCCTCCCCTGCGCGCCC
>NZ_SCTN01000614.1 GCF_004297345.1 Aquabacterium sp.
GTGCTGCTTGAGTCGAAGAGATTTGAAGATTGCTCACGCAAATGGAGTAAGCAAATGAGAAAAACGCTCGAAGCATTTGGGGTTTACCAATATGAATAAGTCTCTGTATATATCTGTGTTGCTGGGGTCATTTGCGGTTTCCGCTTTTGCGGCTGATGCCAAGCCCGCTGCTGATGTCAAGTCGGCCGATGCGGCCAAAGCAGCGCCCGCGGCCAAGGCCTGGTCGCCATACCAACCTGCCAAGGCTCCTGAGGTGCCTGCGGTGAAGCAAAAGGCTTGGGTGCGCACGCCCATTGACGGCTTCGTGTTGTCTCAGATCGAGGCCAAGGGTCTGAAGCCTTCGCCTGAAACCGACCGCGCCACCTTCATCCGCCGCGCCACGCTGGACGCCTGGGGCTTGCTGCCGACGCCTGAAGAGATCAAGGCCTTCGTCAATGACAAGTCTCCCAATGCATATGAAAAGCTGGTGGACCGTCTGCTGGCGTCTCATCACTTCGGTGAGCGCCAGGCGCGTCGCTGGCTGGACATCGCTCGCTATGCGGACAGCTCTGGCTTCCAGAACGACAACACGCGGCCCAACAACTGGCGCTATCGCGACTACGTGATCAACGCCTTCAACCAGGACAAGTCGTTCAAGCAATTCATTCAAGAGCAGATTGCCGGTGATGAGTTGCTCCCTGATAGTCAGGAAGCCAAGATCGCCACTGGCTTCCTGGCTGGCTATCCAGACAAC
Organism: Aquabacterium sp.; assembly: GCF_004297345.1. Classification (GTDB taxonomy): domain Bacteria; phylum Pseudomonadota; class Gammaproteobacteria; order Burkholderiales; family Burkholderiaceae_C; genus Aquabacterium. The sequence goes on from NZ_SCTN01000614.1 coordinate 734, forward strand.
GCCAACTCGCGTGACCTGGTTCAACGCAAGTACCAGATTGCCACCGACATGACCGATCTGGTGGGAGAAGCTTTGCTGGGCTCCACCATTGGTTGCGCCCGGTGCCACAACCACAAGTCGGATAAGGTCAGCCAGAAGGAGTACTTCCAGCTGCAGGCCTACTTTGCCAACACCAGCTTCGATGAAAAAGCCAAGCTGGCCAAAGGCTCTGAAACCGTCTGGGATCAGGAGTACGACAAGCAGCAAGCCGCCTACAACGACGCCACCAAAGAAATCCGCGCCAAGCAGAAGGCCATTCTGGACAGCGTGCGTGAGCAAGGGCGCAAGTACCACAACGAACGTTATCTGACCGATAGCCGCGACGCGATCTTCAAGCCCAAGGAGCAGTGGAATGCTTTGGATCGTTGGGTGAACTTCCGCAAGGACACAGTCGCAACCGAACAAGACATCGTGGCCTACCTTCGCGAAACCGGCCAGGAAAAGGAACGTACCGAGTACGACCCGGCCAATGCCGAGAAGCTCAAGGAATACCAGGCGCTGGCGGAGCAACTGAAGAAGTTTGACAAGCTCAAGCCAGAGAAGGGTTCGCGCTGGATCACGGCTGCCACCGAGTTAGGCCATGCCGATGCACCACCTACCTTTGTGCGTTTTGGTGGTATCCACGAGCGCCCGCTGGATGAAGTGCAACCTGCCATTCCTGCCTTGTGGACTGGCAAAGAGCAGCCTGTGGTGACGCCGACTGCTACCTCATCTGGCCGTCGCAGTGCGCTGGCTGCCTGGCTCACGAATGACAACAATCCTTTGACAGCTCGTGTCTACGCCAACCGCGTCTGGAGCCAGTACTTCGACAAGGGCGTGATCTCGACCGTGCATGACTTCGGTCGCGCTGGTGCCAAGCCCACCAATCCCGAACTGCTGGACTACCTGGCCACCAGCTTCTTGACACTCCAACCGTTCTTCACGAAGCTGGTG
>NZ_SCTN01000260.1 GCF_004297345.1 Aquabacterium sp.
AAACTGCTTGAGCACGACCAGAAAAGAACCCATGCCACTGCTTGCAATGGCCTCCAGCAGCAGCCGGGTTGCGGGCAAAGCACGCTCGGGCGGCACCACGCATTGGTACTGGTAAAAACCGCTTGGGCCGTATATCCGATTCCACTCGCGCAAGGCATCGAGCGGATAGAAGAACGGCCGATAGTGCTGCAGGCCGCTCACCACATCGCTGCGCTGCTTGTTGAAGTAAAGCGTATTGAATGACTTCAAGGACAGCGTATTGATCAAGGAGATCGGCGGCGTCAAAGGTACACGCATACCGGCTTCGGCCAAGCTGGGGGCCAAGCCGGAAGGCACCTGACTCAGATCCAGCACGGCCGGCGCGTGATTGGCCCGATTAAACAGCCCCCGTCCCAGTCGCTTGCCTGCAAACGCGCAATCGATCCAGGAGACGGTGTACTCGAAGTCTTGCTCAGAGGCCTGACTCAACTCAAAGAACTCTTCCAGACTGTGGAAGCGAATGGATTCGGTGTTCAGAAAAGGATTGGCCACACGCCGCAGCGGTATCTCTGCCCAGGTGATCAAACCAGTCAGCCCCAGCCCGCCAATGGTCGCGGCATACCAATCTGCATTTTGCTCTGGCGAACAGACCAGCCGTGTGCCGTCAGAACGCAGCAATTCGAACTGCGAAACATGGTTGCCGAAAGAGCCCGCAACGTGATGGTTCTTGCCATGGACATCATTGGCAATCGCCCCGCCGACCGTCACGAACTGGGTGCCGGGCGTCACGGGGAGGAACCACCCTTGAGGGAGGACGAGCTGGATGATGCTGGACAGCAGCACGCCACCTTCACAGCGCAATATCCCTGTGGCCGGATCGAACGCGATGAAGCGATCGAGCTGCCCCCCCAGCAGCAAGGCGCCCCCGGGATTGAGGTTGCTGTCGCCGTAACTGCGCCCATTGCCGAAAGGCAACACGCTGCCGCCGTCCTGCGGCATGGGCAAAGGCTGATGCCTGCTGCCAAGGCCCAAGGTCTGATGGGGCTCGCGCAGCACCCTCCCCCAGGACAGCATGGTCTGGGTATTCACGTCCGCTGCCTCAGACGGCAAGCCAAAGCACGATGGCTGCGGCCAGGCCCGTCAACAGACTCACTTTGTCCTTGAGTGCAAAGACAAGGGGGTCATCGTGCATCTGGCCGCGATGCGTCTGCATCCAGATGCGGCTGATCCAGTACAGCATGATCGGCACCAGCGCCCACGCCATTTTGGGATGCTTGTACAACACGCTGATGTCTGGCGAGTTGACGTACAGAGCCAGCACCAGAATGCTCAGATAGCCAGACGCGCCGCCCAGACTTTGCAGCAGCGCGAGATCGTCCACCTGATAGCCCCGGCCCTTGGCCTTGAGTTTGCCCTGCTGACGCATGACATACAACTCCGCGTAGCGCTTGACGATGGCCAGGCTCAGGAAGATGAAGATCGCGAACATCAACAGCCAGAAGGACAAGGCGATGCCGGTGGCCGCCGCGCCCGCCACGATCCGCACGGTATACAGGCCAGCCAAGGCCAGCACATCGATCATCACCAGTTGCTTGAGCCCGAACGAATAAGCCAGTGTGGCCACGTAATAAGCCGCCAGCACCATCATGAACTTGATGGGCAACAAGCAAGCCAGGCCAATGGCCACCAGGAGCAAGGTCGGTGCCGCAGTCAAGCCGAACAACAAGCTGAGCTGGCCTGCCGCAAAGGGGCGCTTGCACTTGCTGTGATGCTGCCGATCGGCAGCCAGATCCAGCATGTCGTTGAGCAGGTAGACAGACGATGCGCACAAGCTGAACGCGATGAAGGCCACCAGGCTGTTGAGCAAGGCCTGACTCACACCCAGCTGATGCGCTGCCGCCACCGGCACGAAGATGAGCGCATTCTTGGCCCACTGGTGCACACGCAAGGCTTTGAGAACGACCTTCAAGCCGCCTGGCATGGGCGCGATGGCGTGCTCGACCTTGGTGACTTCGCCGGCAGCCGCGACCAACGACGCCCCTGCGTTCACGACGATGGCCGCCCGCGCATGGCGCCATACGGCAAGGTCCACCTTTTCGTTGCCGCAGTAGTCAAAGCCCTTGTCG
>NZ_SCTN01000261.1 GCF_004297345.1 Aquabacterium sp.
AGCTGGGTGGTCGAGCACGATGGCAGCGCCGAAGGCGTGCTGGCTGGTGCCCGTGCGGCCAAACACACACTGCACATCGTGGATCAGAACGCGGTGCGGGCCGATATGGGCGCGTTGCGCTACAGCCGCCCGGACATGCGTGGCGCGGGCGGAGCCAGTGCCTCAGGCCTGATGGCCATGGTGGCCCAGGTGTTCGGCTTGAGCAATGGCTCGGCACAAGACACCATCACCGCCTGGAGCGTGGGCCAGCAGGTGGGCACCAATGCCATCACCCTGGCCGCCTGGGACGAACGCCAGCTGGCAGGCGTGAATGCCACGGGCAGCGCCTCGATCGAACTGGGCCATGTGCCCACACTGGAGCACTATGCTGGCCAAGGCGAGCGCCGCTTTGCGGATGGCCGAGTCGGCACAGCCCAGCCCGCGAGCAGCCAGGCCGCACAGGCCCGCAGCGAAGCCCTGATGGCCGCGCATCAGCTTGAGCAGCAATACGCCTACGGACAAAGCGCCGTGCGTGGCCTCAAGCCGGGCGCCAACTTTCAGATCACCGAGCACAGCTTGTACGGTGGCGTGGGCGGCCTGACAGGGGCGGGCAGCAGCAATGCCTTCTGCACCCTGAGCATCACGCACGAAGCCGCCAACAACCTGGGCCACGAAGCCGCGCAGATCATGCGCAGCACGGATGTGGAGCAAGGCAGCTACCGCAACCGCTTTGATGCCGTGCCCGCCAGTGCCCGCATCGTGCCCATGCCTGCGGCCGAGCCCACGGCACCAGGCTTGCAAACCGCCATCGTGGTGGCCGATGAAGGCGAGCCCCTCACCACCGACCGCGACCACCGCATCCGCATCCAGTTCGGCTGGCAGCGCGGCGCATCGCCACTGGCTGGTGGCCTCAACGCGCCCAGCACCCTCGCGGGTGCCGATACCGGCCATGCACCCGGCAACGCCCAAAGCGGCACCTGGGTGCGCGTGGCCCAAGGCGTGGCCGGCCCCAACTGGGGTGCCGTGTTCACACCTCGCGCAGGCACAGAGGTGCTGGTGGATTTTGTAGACGGCGACATCGACCGCCCCATCGTGGTCGGCCAGTTGCACAACGGCCAGCACGATCTGCCATGGCCCGCCGGCGTTGATTCCGGCGCCAACCACCCCGGCACCGTATCGGGCTGGCACCACCCGCACCTGGACGGCCAAGGCGCCAACCAATGGCTGGTAGACGACGCGACCGGCCAGTTGCGCATGCGCCTGGCCAGCCACAGCAGCCAGACCGGCTGGAGCGAGCTCACGCTGGGCCACATCATCCAGCAAGGCGGGCAGGGCGGATCAGGCCAGGCCCAACGCGGCCAATGGCTGGGCGAAGGCTTCTACGGCCACACCGAAGGCTGGGCCGTGGTGCGAGCCGGTCAGGGCCTGCTGCTCAGCAGCACCGCCCGCACCGCACAAGGCAGCAGCGTCAACAGCACACAGATGGACGCCGCCGAGGCGGTGGGCCAGCTCAAGGCCGCACAGCAACTGGGCGACGCCCTGAGCCAGAGCGCCCGCCAGCAAGGTGCCCAAGGCCTGAGCAGCCACGATGCCCAACAGGCCATGCAAACGCATGTCACCTTGATGGATCCGGCTGCGCAGGGTAAGCATGAAGGCAGCGTCAACGGCCATGAAGCGAAGAAAGCCAACGGCCGAACCTTGAGCGAACCGGTTGAGAAGTTCGCCCAACCCTTGCTGCACCTGGACACCCCCAGCACGGCCGCCTTCGTGACGCCCAGCAGCATCAGCCTGTTCAGCGGGCAAGACACCAGCCTGACCACGCAAGGCGACGCCCAGCTCACCAGTGCACACACGCTGAGCAGCGTCAGCGGCCAGACCACCAGCCTCTACACCCACGCCGGCGGCATCAAGGCCATCACGGCCAACGCGGCCCTGAGCCTGCGCGCCCACACCGATGCCCAGCAGATCTGGTCAGACAAAGACCTGACCATCCAGAGCACCACCGACGAGATCCGCATCCAGGCCAGCGACAGCATCACGCTCACGGCAGGCCAGAGCCAGATCGTGATCAAGGGTGGCGACATCACCTTTACCTGCCCGGGGACGTGGACGGTGAAGGGGGCGGCGCATGAGTGGGGGAGTGGGGG
>NZ_SCTN01000262.1 GCF_004297345.1 Aquabacterium sp.
CGCAAGTGCTGTGCACACTGAAGGCCTGGGAAGATCCCAAGTACTGCAAGGAAAAGCTGGGCCTCGACAAGCCGCTGGGCAAGATCGATCGCAGCAAGCTCAACATCAACGGCAGCTCGCTGGCCGCTGGTCACCCCTTCGCTGCTACGGGCGGCCGTATCGTGGCCACGCTGTCCAAGATGCTGTCGCAAAAGGGTTCGGGCCGTGGCCTGATCTCGATTTGTGCGGCCGGTGGTCAAGGCGTTGTCGCCATCATCGAGCGTTAATTTTTCCTGTTTCCCCGGGGCGGAAAACCCTTAATGGGTGCCCCGGGATTGATACACTCCGTCACTTGACCAGGCGACCCGCATGAATCGAGAGGTCCATGCGGGCACAAGCCATCCTGCCACTTGTCCAGGCAGGCACATGAGGAGATCCGGATGACCCAATCAGCCGCTGCGTCGGCTTCGCCCGCACAGTCCATCGTCAACCCTGATGGCTCGACCAACCGCATCTGGTTGTCGTCCTATGTAGCAGGTGTGCCGCACGACATCGATGTCAACAAGTACCGCTCGCTGGGCCATTACTTCGATGAGTGCATCAACAAGTACCGCAATCGTCCGGGCTTTGTGAGCATTGGCACGGAGATGTCGTACGACCGACTGGATCGTCTGGTCAATGCCTTTGCTGGCTGGCTGCAGAGCCAGGGCGTGAAGAAGGGCGATCGCGTGTCGATCATGCTGCCCAACACCTTCCAGTATCCGGTGTGCCTTTTCGCTGTGCTGAAGATTGGCGCTGTGGTGGTCAACGTCAACCCGCTGTACACCCCGCGTGAACTGAATCACCAACTCAAGGACTCTGGCGCCGAGACCATCATCGTGATGGAAACCTTCGCCAAGACCTTGCAGGAAGCCTTGCCTGGCACCCAGGTCAAGCGCGTCGTGCTGACCCAGATCGGTGACTTGCTGTCTGATGGCTTCGTCAACGCCAAGGGCCGTCTGCTGAATTTCGTGCTGCGCAATGTGCAGAAGATGGTGCCCGAATACAGCCTGCCTGGTGCAGTCTGGATCCGTGACACGCTGAAGGCCGGCGCCAAGGTCAAGGTCAAGCCCGTCGAGATCAAGCAGGAAGACCTCGCTTTCCTGCAGTACACCGGTGGCACCACCGGCGTGGCCAAGGGCGCCATGCTCACGCACCGCAACGTGCTGGCCAACTGCCAGCAGGCGCTGGCTTTTGCCGAAGGCCAGTTGACGGGTGACACGGAAACAGTGGTCACGCCGCTGCCGCTGTATCACATCTTCTCGCTGACCGTGAACTGCCTGATCTTCATGGCGCTGGGCGGTCGCAACATCCTGATCGCCAACCCGCGTGACACCAAGCGCGTGATGATGATCCTCAAGAACGAGAACTTCAGCGGCATCACTTGCGTGAACACGTTGTACTCGTCCTTCCTGGATGATCCTGATTTCCGCAAGCGCGACTTCTCCAACCTCAAGCTGGCCGTGGCTGGTGGCATGGCGTTGCAACGCTCCATCGCCGAGCGCTGGAAGGAAGTCACGGGCAACTCCATCGTGGAAGGTTATGGCCTGACCGAGTGCTCGCCCATCGTGACGCAAGCGCCTGTCGACATCACCAAGCCAGGTCCTGCCTTCACCGGTTCGATCGGCGTGCCTGTGCCTTCGACCGAAGTCCGCAACCGTCGCGATGACGGCAGCTGGGCCAACATCGGCGAGCCAGGCGAGTTGTGCGTGCGTGGTCCTCAGGTCATGAAGGGCTACTGGCAGCGTCCTGAAGAAACCGCCAAGGTCATCGACAGCGAAGGCTGGCTGGCCACGGGCGACATCGCCGTGATGGACGAGCAAGGCTTCCTCAAGATCGTGGACCGCAAGAAAGACATGATCCTGGTGTCGGGCTTCAACGTCTACCCGAACGAGATCGAAGACGTTGTGGCCATGCACCCTGACGTCAAGGAATGCGCCGCAGTGGGCGTGCCTGATGAAGTCGCTGGCGAACGCGTGAAGATCATCATCGTGCCGCGTAATCCTGGCCTGACCAAGGAAATCATCATCGAGCATTGCCGCAAGAACCTGACCGGCTACAAGATCCCCCGCATCGTCGAATTCCGCAACGAAGAGTTGCCCAAGACGCCTGTGGGCAAGATCCTGCGTCGCGAACTGCGCTGATCTCGGCTGACTCAGTTTCAGCTGAGCCACACCAAAGCCCGCCCGGTTCGCCGCGCGGGTTTTTTCATGCACGATGCGATCTGACCGAACCTGATCGCCCCACCGCCATGACTCGTCCCTCAGACTTCAGCTTTACCCATCGCCTGCGCGTTCGCTGGATGGAGGTTGATGCGCAACAAGTGGTCTTCAACGGCCACTACCTGACCTACCTCGATGTCGGCATCTCGGAATACTGGCGCGCAGTGGGCCTGCCTTACCCTGAGGGGATCAAGCACGAACAGGGCGACATCTTCGTGCGCCGCAACACGCTGGAATACCACGCACCAGCCCGCCTGGATGACTGGCTGGACATCGGCGTGCGCTGCGAACGCATCGGCAACTCCTCGATCACCATCGCCTGGGCCATCTGGGCACAAGGGCGCCTGCTGGTGACGGGCGAAACGGTTTATGTGCACACCAGTTTGCTCACAGGCAAATCATCGCCCGTGCCGGCGTCTGTGCGCCAGCAGATCGAATCACATGCACAAGGTGCGCCCGTGCATCGCGTGGTGTGCGGCGCCTGGCGCGACATGGCAGATGCGGCACGGGCCGTTCGCATCGCCGTGTTCGTCAATGAGCAAGGCATAGACGAAGCCGAAGAATGGGACGATGACGATGCCGGAGCGGTTCACGCCGTGGCTTGCAATCTGGCCGGATTGCCGCTTGCCACCGGCAGGCTGATCCACCTCGGACAAGAGAGCGGGCACGCCAAGATTGGCCGCATGGCCGTGTTGCGCAGCACGCGTGGCATCGGCCTGGGCGATCAGGTTCTCAAGGCCCTGATGGACGAGGCACGGTCACGCGGCATCCAGCACCTCAGCCTGAACGCGCAAGTCAGCGCACAAGCCTTCTATGCACGCCAAGGCTTCAAGCCGCAAGGCGAAGTGTTCGACGAAGTCGCCATCCCTCACCAGCGCATGACGCTCACACTTTGAGCGAACGCACGCGGCTGTTCTTGATCAGGCTGCGTGCCCGCGTTTTACGCAAGGGCGCTGATTCGGGCAAGGCGTGGTTGTCCACCTCGGACACCGGGCTGCTCTCGAACGCGTCCTCATGACGCATGGAAGGTGGGGGCAGGGTGGCATCCAGCTTGGCCACCTCTGATTCCGCCATGGTGTGCCGTGGTGGCCAGTTCTTGAGCGTGACCCGGCGCAGCAAGGCCATGCTGGACGTGGGCGTGAACGTGCGCTCCAGTACGTGCGTGACCAGTCGCTTGTTGACGCGCTCGGTGATGACCACGGTCGAGCAACGCGTGCCGTAAAGGCCGTTTTCCGATTTAATGAAAGCTGGCGACAGCAGGCGTTCCCATTCCTGTGAGACACCCGTGTGAGGCAATTGCTCGTCTGGCGCCGCCGTGGGATCAGACAGCGCTTCGAACAAGCTGTTGATCAAACCTTCGGTATCACCAGCCTGCGAAACAGCCTGACGCATACGGGCCTTCAGTTGCTGAACCTTGGGCCAGGGTGTGTTGAGAATGGCGTTGGACAGGCCAAAAACGCCACGCTGCAATCGTTCAGGGAACAGCTTGCGGTTATTGACCCAGAAACACTCGCCTTCAGCAAAATCCAGCGCGAGCATGTTGAACCCGTTGTAGCCGGAAATCGCCAGGCGCGGCCACAGCATCGGCATGGTGGTATCGCCTTTGAGCCACTCCGGTACGATCTGTCCGCGTGATGGCGCCTGGGGATCCATATCCTGCGGGTTGCGGATATTGGTGATCAGCCCCAGGCGACCGTGAGCGGTCAAGCCCAGCCAGGTGCCCCCTGCATGCAGATCACGACCACCGAGGATGGGCGGCCCGCCGCCTTCCGGCTCCCACCAACCCAGTCGGGCCGCGGGGCGGTCATAGAACTCGTCCCGATTGGCCGCCAGCACAAATGGGAAACGACTGCTTTGATCCAGAGCCAGCGCTACCAGGCACATCGCACAACCTCTTCACTGTTCAAGCCGCATCGTGTGGACGATCGGCCTGGTGTCAAATCTATGGCAAAACATGTGGCGAAAACACTTCCGTGTGACGGGCCCCTATCAGTTCAGCCGGCAGGGACTTGATCAAGGCCAGCAAGCTTTGCTCACACGCAATGCTGACACCCGCGGGATGCTCGTAGACCTCCATCCACGTCACATCAACAGCGGCACCAGCAGGCTCATCTGCCCGTTGCAACAGGCGTGCGCTCAAACCGGGATGCTCGCGTTGCAACTGCATCTGGATCGTGTCGATGGCGTGCCGAGCAGCCTGTTGATGTTCAACAGGTACGCGGTAGTACACATACAGCGATCT
>NZ_SCTN01000263.1 GCF_004297345.1 Aquabacterium sp.
CTCAACTGATTTTCCGATCGGGTTTTTCCACAGCCGATCAGGTCACGGAAGTATCCGGTCGAGGCGTGGGCATGGACGCGGTACGTGGCTTCCTGGAGAGAGAAGGCGGCCATATCGCCATTCGATTCCTGGACGATCAGCACGACGCCGACTTCCGACCTTTCGAAACGGTGATCAGCCTGCCTGACAAGTTCGCGGCATCACTGGATGCAGCCATGTCTTTCGAGGCCTTGCGCGCCAGAGTGCAGGCGGCCAACTCGGCCCAACGTGGCGCCTCGGCGCAGGCCTAGCGACCGACGCGCCGCGCCAGCACTCAAGGCTGGCGACGGCGCTTCAACAAGCCGATCACGCCCAGCGCCGCCAGCACAATGGCCGCCGTGCTGGGCTCAGGCACGGGTGTGATGTTGAGGTTGCCGCCGTAGCTGCCGCCAAAGGCGCCGGCAATCGTGCCGCGGAACTCCAGCGCGTAACGCGCGCCTGCCTGTAGATCAACGTTCTGGAACAGCACGGTCGTGCCGGTCAAACCGGGCGCCAGCAAGGCAGATGAGGTCCATGACTGGATGGGCTTGCCGCTGCTGGGCAAGCCGGTCGTCAACGAGGCGACATCGGCATCCAGCTTGTACAAACGTGCCGAAAAATCCTGCAGGCTCAGGAAGCTGCCCAGATCGATGGACACGGCCGCGGCATTGAAGCTGGCCTGTGGTGCGAAGGGCAAATTGAAGACGTAATCGTCATAGAAATACGACTTGCCGCCGATGCTGGCCAGCACCACTGACGACCCATCCTGAGACACATAGCCGCCTGACCCATTGGCAGCGAAGGTGTTGCCAATGCTGCGCGTGAACGGCAGGGTGATGTCACCAAAATTGTTCACCACATGATTGGCCGGATCGGCCCAGACCGACATGGCGGACACGAGGCCCGCTACCAGCAACACGATTTGCCGAGACTGAAACATGAGCTGCTCCCTGATTGGATTCGGCGTCATCGCCGCATGCCAAGCAGGATAGAAACGAGACATGTCATGCGTGCCATTTGTTCTGGCGCGCAAACCATGCTGAACAGTCCGCAAACATGAAAGGGCCGCGACAAACCTTGTTGACGCATGGGCCGATCAGCACATCAGCATGACGCACATGGCTTTTGCGTCACACGCAGATAGGTGGGAGGGGTACCCCTGAATTGGCGTCGATTCACAAGAATCGGTCATCGTTTGTCGGCACGCTGACATACTCACCCCGACACAAAAATCCAGCCTCACAGGCGAGACGAACAACATGAAACACCCATTCCGTCACCTTGTCGCATGCAGTACCCTGACCCTTTGCAGCGCGATGTTCCACACAGCCAGCCATGCCCAACTGCCCCCTGCGCTGCTGGCCGCCACTGGCCAGGCCAGCGGCGTGGTGCTGACACCAGCCACGGCCTACGTCATTGGCTCGAACGTGCTGCTGTGGAACGGCATCATGAGCGTGTTCGGATCAGGTGTGAAGCCGTACTCGGAAGGGCTGCGCATGCTGACGGTCAAACAAGCGATCAGGTTGCGCCCCACGCCGCTGCCACCCCACCCTCCTGCTCAGACCATCGCCAACAGCTACACCAAGGTCGTCTCGTTCGGCGACAGCATGAGCGATACAGGCAATCTGTTTGACTCGATGGTCGCCTTTGGCGGGCAAGGCCTGCCCACAGCGCCCAGCAGCCGCGGGCGATTCTCGAATGGCGTGGTGGTACTGGAGGCCATGGCCAATGCCTTGAACCTGCCACTGATGAACTACGCTTTTGCTGGCGCACGTTCAGGCACAGACAACCTGATGCCTGTTTACGGCATGCAGCAAGGCATGCTCAAGCAGATTCAGGATTGCCTGGACAACCAACCCAGCACCAGCACGCCACTGGACGCCAATGCGCTGTATGTGCTGTGGACAGGGCCAGATGACTTCTATGCCAACGGCAACATCTTCAACAAACTCACAGCCAACCTGATTGCCAACAACATCAACAAGGGCCTGACCAAGTTGTACCAACGCGGCGCTCGCCACTTCTTCGTGCCGCAGATGCCCGACCTGAGCATCACGCCATCAGCGCACCAGCACAACAAGACGCTGAGCAATTACCTCGACAACGCGAAAGCACGCAGTGCGGAATTCGCGGCCGCACTCAACACAACGTTGACGGCCTTCGCCAAGCAATACCCGCAAGCCACGGTGAGAACGTTCGAGACCTACACCTACTCGCAGGCGCGCATGGTGCAAGCGGCGGCGGAAGGCAACAACGTGACAGAGCCCTGCTACACGCCGAACTTCCCAGGCGTGCCCGGCCCCGTGTGCGCCAACCCCGACAAATACCTCTTCTGGGATGCCAACCACCCCACGGCGGCAGGCTCGACCGTCATCGGGACGGACTTTGCGAAGGCCATGGCGGGTGCACCCTTGCCCTCGCATTGACAGTTTTTTTGCCTTTTGATCAGGCTGGCATCAGGAAGTCACGGCTGATGCCATAGCCCAGATCACCCACGCGGTCGAGGAACTGCGTGAGGTAGGCGTGCAGGCCGGTGGCCACGATCTCGTCGATGCGGCTGAACTGCAGGTCGGCGCGCAGGCGGCCTGCACGGCGCAGTGTTTCGTGGCTGTGGTCATTGGCCACCGCACGCAGATTGCTCACGACCTCGTCCATGCAGAACACGAGCGAACGCGGCATCTCGGCGCGCAGGATCAGCAACTCGGCCACCTTTTCCGGGCGGATCACATTGCGGTAGACCTTGCGGTACACCTCAAACGCCGACACGCTGCGCAGCACGGCTGACCAGTGATAGAAGTCGACTTCCTTGCCCTCGTTGCCCAGGCCGGAGCCAAAGAACTCGGTGTTGCGGGCGTGGAACTTCACGTCCAGCAAGCGCGCCGTGTTGTCGGCCCGCTCCAGGAAGGTGCCGATGCGCTGAAAGTGGAAGGACTCGTCCTGCAGCATGGTGCCCAGGGTCACACCACGTGAGAGGTGCGAGCGGAACTTCACCCACTCGAACAGCTCGGCCGGGTCCTTGGCCCACGCGCCTGACTTGACCAGGCGGTTGTACTCCAGCCAGGTCTGGTTCATGGTCTCCCAGACTTCGGTCGTCAGCGCGCCACGCACCGCGCGGGCGTTCTCACGCGCGGCCCGCAGGCAATTGAGGATGCTTGACGGGTTGGACGCATCCGTGACCATGAAGGCCATCACGTCGCGGGCGTTGATCTCGTCATACTTGGCCTTGTACTCAGGCAGCAACTCGCTGATGCCCAGCAAGCCCCGCCAGCCAGCCTGCGCCGACTCACTTGATTGCGGTAGCAGCGAGGTCTGGTAGTTGACGTCGAGCAGGCGCGCGGTGTTCTCGGCACGCTCCATGTAGCGTGCCATCCAGAAGAGGTGGTCAGCGGTGCGCGACAGCATGGGCTTTATCTCCAGATGCGAGGCGTTGCTTGCGCGCAAGGCCCCGGTTTCAGTCTCGATCAGGTGGGACGGCAGATGGTCTTCGATGCGTTCATTGAGCATGGCGGCGTCCTCCGGTAATGACTTTTGTTCAGATCAGGTTTCCAGCACCCAGGTGTCCTTGGTGCCACCGCCTTGCGAGCTGTTGACGACCAGCGAGCCTTCCTTGAGCGCCACGCGGGTCAGACCACCAGGCACCATCTGCACTGACTTGCCAGAGAGCACGAAGGGCCGCAGGTCAATGTGGCGTGGCGCGATGCCGGACTCGACAAAGGTTGGGCAGGTCGACAGCGACAGCGTGGGCTGCGCGATGTAGTTGCTCGGGTTGGCGATCAGCGCCTTGCGGAAATCCTCGATCTCGGCCTTGGTGGCCGCCGGGCCCACCAGCATGCCGTAGCCCCCTGCCCCGTGCACTTCCTTGACCACCAGATCGGCCAGGTTGTCCAGCGTGTACTTGAGGTCATCCTTCTCGCGGCAGACATGCGTGGGCACGTTCTGCAGGATGGGTTTTTCGCCCAGATAGAACTCGATCATCTTGGGCACGTAGGGGTAGATAGACTTGTCATCCGCGATACCGGTGCCAAAGGCATTGGCCAGGGTGACATTGCCGGCGCGGTAGGCGCGCAGCAGGCCGGCCACACCCAGGGTCGAATCCTTGCGGAAGACTTCCGGGTCCATGAAGTCATCGTCCAGGCGGCGGTAGATCACATCCACGCGCTGCGGGCCACGGGTGGTGCGCATGTAGACGAAGTCGTCCTTGACGAACAGGTCCTGCCCTTCCACCAGCTCGATGCCCATCTGCTGCGCCAGGAAGGCGTGCTCGAAATAGGCAGAGTTGGCAGAACCCGGCGTGAGCACCACGGCGGTCGGCTCGTTCACGTTGGCAGGTGCCATGGCCCGCAGGGTATCGAGCAGCAAGTCCGGGTAGTGCGCCACGGGGGCCACACGATGCTCGGCAAACAGATCGGGGAAGAGCCGCATCATCATCTTGCGGTTCTCCAGCATGTAGCTCACACCGGAGGGCACGCGCAGATTGTCTTCGAGCACGTAATAGGTGCCCGAACCATCCGGGTTGCAGGCGCGCACGATGTCGATGCCCGCGATGATGGAGTAGATGCCGCCGGGTACCTTGAGGTCCACCATCTCCTTGCGGAACTGGGCATTGTTGAGCACCGGCTCGGCGGGGATGATGCCCGCCTTGAGGATCTCCTGGCCGTGATAGACGTCTTCCAGGAAACGGTTGAGCGCCGTCACACGTTGCTTCAAGCCCTTTTCCATCTCGCGCCACTCGGCGGCCGGGATGACGCGAGGAATCAGGTCAAAGGGGATGAGGCGTTCCGTGCCGGCACCGTCTTCATCCTTGTCGCCATACACCGCGAAGGTGATGCCAACACGGCGGAAGATCATTTCTGCTTCTTCACGCCGCGAGGCCATCAGTTCGCGGGGCTGCCGCCCCAACCAACGGTCGTAGGTCTTGTAGTGTTCGCGCACCTCAGTGCTGCTCACATGCATTTCGTCGAAGAATCGCATCGTTGGGCCCCTTCCTGCAGGGGTGGGTAAAGCTGCGGTCAACATGACCATGCACAGAGTGTGCCAGGGTCATCACCATGGCCATTGAGGTGGCACAGGTTTCGGGCGAGCAGCCCACATGTCTCCCATGCTTTTGGTGCACCCATCGCCTCGAATGGTGCACTCAATGGGTGTGCAGCTCGCTCACGCGAGCTGAAGGATCACGCAAGCACCAATCAGGTGCAAGCAAATCCATATCCCTGTCTCCCGACAGGCAAAGCATCACTTGCCTTGACGGCGTGCCCACAAAGCAACGCAAACCAGCCCGGACATGGTCAAAGCGATGTCAGAGGGCTCGGGCGCCGATGACGCCACCCCGCTGACCGAGTATCCCCATTCCTGAACGCCCCAACCCGTTTCGTCAGGGCTGCGCACATAGTGACCAACGAACTGAAGCGCGTACTGGCCTTCGGCCAGGTGGTCAAAAGAGAAGTTGATCGTCGCCTTGGGCTGGGAAACATCGATGCTGCTGTAGGTGACGGCGTGATCCGCCGACATCAAGCTGACGCTGCTGAACATGAACGGAGCCAGCCCATCTGAGGTCTCAAATACAGCGCCGACAGAGCCTTGCAAATCCATGAACCGTGCAGATGGCGGAACCGGGCTGTCATACCAGTTGATGGCAAAGCCACGCGTGACCACGAACGTGTCCTGGTAGACGCCGAAAGCGCTGTTGCCCTCACCGATCGAGCTGGAATAGGGCCCCAGTTCGCCTGGTGTCGCGTAGCTGAAACCGCAACTCACGATGAGCGCGCTCATGCACGCCAGTCGAAGCAATTTGCTCATGATGAACCCGCCTGTCATCTGTCGAAAGCCATTAGATGAAGTCCACTGTAGCAAGGACTTCAGGCAAAGACGGGCATGAAAGCGGCTCCCCCCCTAACAAATCGGGTCGATATGACCTTGGTCAGTCTCAGGCCCAGGGCGCACCCATGGCTTCTTCGGACAACAACCTCGTGGTTACCCGCACTCGCAAGGTGTGGCTACCGCCCCCGCGGATCACGCCACGCAATGGGGTGACATCGCCAAAATCACGTCCATGCGCGACACGCACGTGGTGAATATCGGGCACGCAGTCATTCGTGGGATCCAGATCGAGCCAGTCCTCTGCACGATCCAGCCCCAGAGCGGGCACCCAGACGCTGACCCAGGCATGCGAAGCATCAGCCCCGACCAGTGGCGCCTGCCCTGGCGGCGGCAAGGTCAGGAGATAACCGCTCACGTAACGACCAGCCAGACCGCAGGCACGCAAACAGCCCAGCATGAGGTGGGCAAAGTCCTGGCACACGCCTTTGCGCTGCAAGAAGACATCCAGGACGGGCGTGGAAATATCCGTCGAGGCAGGGGCATATTTGAAATCCTCGTGGATGCGGCTCATGAGCTCGATCGCGGCCTCGGCCAGCGGCCGGTCATCGCGCAACGACGCCAGGCCATACTCGCGCAAAGCACTCAGGCAGGGCACATAGGGCGAGGCATACAGGTATTCGCTGGCTGGCTGGAAAGCGGCGTGAGCCCGGTAGGACAACCATTGCCGCACCTCGGCGCAGGTAGGCCCCTTGGCGGGATCCAAGCCCTTGTAGCGCGATGACACCGTCACCTGGCTTCGCGCCATCACGCGCAGTTGGCTATGCGCCGCATGCAAGGCGAAGTAAGCGCGGCTGTTGCCATGGCTGTCACGGCGCGTGCTGTGCTGCGTAGGCACCGGGCTGACCGACATGTCAAACACATCCAGGTGCTGGCCGGCATCACTGAGCGGACGCAAACAGGCGATGTGCTGGGCCTGATCAACCGCGTGGTTGTAGGTGTAGAGCGTTTCGTGCTCAACCGACAGGCGCGCCGAATCGACAGGCTCGCTCATGCGCTCACCATCGAATCAGTTGGCTCGGCATGCGCAAAGTAGCGCCGCCCCACCTCGTCGGACAAGCGCCAGCCCGCTTCGATCAAGCGATTGAGCATGCCAAGCACCGCTTCATCGCCACTGGCAGGATCACACAGATCAGGCAAGGTGCACCCGACGCCGACATGTGGCAACAAGGCCAAGAGATCCTCGTGCGAACCGCCTCGGATTGGCAACTTGACCAGTTCAGTGCGCAACCGCCGCAGCACACAGGCCAGCGCCCGCGGATTGGTCTCATCCATCACAAGCAAAGCCAGCAAGGCCGGGCGCTCCAGACGGCGCTGGAAACGCGCCCTGAAAGTGATGGTGCTGTCAAATAGATCAACAACCAGATCAAAGCCCTGTGCATGCAGCAAGGCTTTGTTCTCCCAGAATGATTTGAGCATGCTGGCATAGCCCGTCAGGCGCTCGATCAAACGCCCCACGGTCAGCAAGCGCCAGCCGGGGTCGCGGGTCATGCGGTCGGTCTGGGCTCCTGTCACGGCGGCGAGCTGCATGCCCAGGTGTTCGAAGGCCTCATAGGCTTGCGTGAGGCTGGTGAGCCTGCTGGGGGCGAGGGCGTCATGCCCTTGTGCCTCCGCAACAGGCGTGCCGGCAGCCGTCACGCGCTGGTGAAAGTCGGTGCTCAGCGCGCGCAGCAGGCGTGCGTGCTCGGGCGACAGCCTTTCACGCAGACTTTGTGCCGATCGGGCCAATGCCGCCAGGTTGAAGCCCAGGCTGCAGGCGCCGTGCTGGCCTGTGGCATCGATCAAGGCATCCATGGCAGCCCGCTCGAAGACCCTGGGTGACTGGCTCAGACTGGGTGTGCCAGGCGGCACCAGGCCATTGGCCTGTGCCAGATCCGACAGCACACGTGAAACCGTGTCGTGCACCTCGTCATCACTGGACTGCAGGCTGACCAGAGCCTGCATCAAGCGCAATTGCTGCTCCGTTCGTTCGGTGTAGCGGCCCATCCAGAAGAGGTTCTCGCCCGTGCGACTGGCCACGGGGCGCTGACGCTGCACCAACTCTTCCAGCTTGATGGAAGCAGGCAGCATCGAGAAGGTGTCCACGGATTCGTCTGTCAGCACCCAGGTATCCAGGCTGCTGCCGCCCAGTTGCATGGACACCGGACCTGCTTCACGCGTGGCGATGCGCGTCATGCCGCCTGGCAAGACCTGCCAGCCACCTTGCCCGTCTGACAAGGCGTAAACGCGCAGGGAGGCCCCCCGCATGCTCAAGGCACCAGACGACCACACCGGCGCCTGCGCATAAGGCACGAAGCGCTGCACGGTGTAGGAAGCTGGATCCTGCTCGATACGCTCGCGCCAGGCGGTCTGCGCTTTGGCCGAGAGGGTATGGCCGATCACGGCATCAAAGCGCTGACGCGGCGAGGCAGAGCCCAGCCCGGGCGTGCTGGTCAGCGGATAGCTGGGACGGATCACCCTGGCATTGAGGTCTTCACGCACGTCGTCCCAGGCCGCCTCTTCGCCACACCACCAGGTAGGCAACGAAGGCAAGCTGAGCTCTTCACCCAAAAGCTTGCGAGACAGGGCTGGCAGGAAACCGTGTACGGCGGGCGACTCCAGAAAGCCGGTCCCCAGGGCGTTGGCCAACACCACTTTGCCCGCCCGCACCGCCTGCATCAGACCGGGAATGCCCAAGGTCGAATCCGAGCGCAATTCCAGTGGATCGCAAAAATCGTCGTCCAGGCGCCGCAGCAGGCCGTGAATAGGCTCCAGCCCCTGCACCGTCTTGAGGAACAGGCTCTCGTCACGCACGACCAGGTCACCGCCTTCCACCAGGGGCAGGCCCAGGTAGCGCGCCAGGTAGGCATGCTCGAAATAGGTTTCGTTGTACGGCCCTGGTGTCAGCAGCGCCAGGCGCGGGGTCTCGCCACCCGAACAGCTGGCAGCCAGTTCGGTCATGGTCTCCAGCATGCGACGGTAGCCGCTGGCCAGATGCTGCACGTTCATCGCCCGGTAGGCCTCAGGCAGGATGCGCGAGACGATCAGGCGGTTTTGCATCACGTAGCCCAGTCCCGACGGTGCCTGCGTGCGCTGCGACACCACCCGCCATTCGCCGTCCGGCCCGCGAACGAGGTCAAACGCCACAACATGCAAGTAGACGCCACCCACTGGTTTGACGCCCTGCAGACCCCGCAGGTAGCTCGGATGGCCCAGCACCAGCGCCGAGGGCAACAAGGCCTCTTTCAGCACTTGCTGCTCGCCGTAGACGTCTTCCAGCACACGGTTGAGCAAGCTGGCACGCTGGGCGACACCTTGCTCCAGATCGCGCCAGTCATCGGCAGAGATGATCAGCGGCAAGGGCTCCAGCGACCAAGGCCGACTGGGCCCGCCTTGCGCGTTGTACACGTTGTAGGTGATGCCATCTTCCTGGATCTGGCGGGCCAGCAGGCCTTGGCGGCGGCTGAGGTCATCCAGCGGTGCATCCAGGTGCTCGGCAAAAGCCTGCCACGCAGGCTTGAGCGTGCCATCGGCCTGCCGCAACTCGTCGAAGTGCCCCGCCTCTGCGGGACGCGCACGCCGCAATAGGTCCTGGGCGTTCTGCTCAGGCAAGGCGGGATCGTCAAACAGTTGCAAGGACGAGGACATGGTGGTTCAAAAGCAAATACCCTACCAGGGCAAGGAGGGTATCAGGCCAAAGAA
>NZ_SCTN01000264.1 GCF_004297345.1 Aquabacterium sp.
CGGCGCCTCGCTGCTGCCGCTGATCAAGCCTCTGTGCCTGAGCAATCTGGATTGGGATGACGCACGCTGGCAGTCCGAATGCGTGCGCTACCAGCAAGTGATCAACAACAGCTACCGACTGGGGTGATGTATGGCCTCGTCTCAAGACCTCTTCCTGGCGCTGGACCAGGGCACGCAAAGCGTGCGCGCCATGCTGTTCGATCTGAATGGCCAGGTGGTGGCCAAGTCTCAGCAGCACATCACGCCGTACTTTTCCAAGCACCCCAACTGGGCCGAGCAAAACGGTGACTACTTCTGGCACCACCTGAGCCTGGCCTGCCTGAAGTTGTGGGAACAGTATCCACAGTTACGCGCCAGGGTTGCAGCGGTAGCCCTCACCTGCCAGCGCGCCTCCATGATCTGCCTGGACGAGGAGATGAAGCCCTTGCGGCCAGCAACCATCTGGCTGGACTCCCGTCGCACAGACAACTACCCTCACCTGCCCTGGTGGCTGCGTGCAGGCGTGCGCGCAGTCGGGCAGCAGCACATGATGTACCAGCTGCAATCGAAGGCAGAGTGCAACTGGCTGGCCGCAGACTTCCCCGACATCTGGGCCAGGACGCGCCACTTCGTGCAGGTCTCCGCCTATCTGAGCTACAAGCTCACCGACCAGCTGCGTGATGCCGTGCCCTCGCAAGTGGGCTATGTGCCCTTTGATCACGCGCATCAACGCTGGGCCGATGACAGCGACATCAAATGGAAAGCCTTGGCCGTCAAGCGAGATCAATTGCCGCCACTGGTTCAGGCATCCGAACCACTGGGCGTGATCTCCCGACGCGCAGCACATGAAACCGGTATCCCCGAAGGCCTGACGCTGTACGCGGCTGGCGCCGACAAAGCCTGTGAAGTACTGGCCTGTGGCGGCATCAGCCCCGATGTGGGCTGCATCAGCTATGGGACAACCGCCACGATCAACACGGGCAACTCGCGTTACGTTCCGCCCATGCCCTTCCTGCCCGCCTACCCGGCAGCCATGCCGCACGCCTTCAACTCGGAGATCATCGTGCAGCGCGGCTACTGGATGGTGAACTGGTTCAAGCGCGAGTTCGCAGCCAAGGAAGTACAGCAAGCCGAGGAACGTGGCGTGGCGCCCGAGATCCTGTTTGACGACCTGCTCGATGAATCCCCGCCCGGTGCCATGGGCCTGGTGCTGCAACCCTTCTGGAACCCCGGCGTGAAGTTCCCCGGCCCCGAAGCCAAGGGCGCCGTGATCGGCTTTGGTGACGTGCACACACGCGCCCATCTGTATCGCGCCATCATTGAAGGCCTGGCCTATGCACTGCGCCATGGCAAGGAACAACTGGAGCACCGCAACCGCGTGTCCATCCACAGCCTGCGCGTGGCTGGCGGCGGCTCGCAAAGTGACCGCATCATGCAGATCACGGCCAATGTGTTTGGCGTCCGCACCGAGCGCATCCACACCTATGAAGCCTCAGGCCTGGGCGCTGCCATCAACGCCGCGGTGGGCGCAGGCTATTTCAAGGATCACGCCGACGCCGTCAAAGCCATGTCGCACCAGGGGCAGGTCTTCCAGCCTCAAGCCGAACACACGCAGACCTATGACAGGCTCTACCGCGAGGTCTACAACCGCATGTACGACAGGCTGTCGCCGCTGTACCGCTCCATCCGGCACATCACGCACTACCCGAAGTACTAAACTGGGCATGTGAACGCCATTCGCCACTACCTGGAACCACGCCTGCTCTGGCCCATCGTGCTGATGGGGCTGGCTGCATGGGGTTTCATGGAAATCGCCGGCGAAGTGCTGGAGGGCGATGCCCGTTCGGTAGACCTGTGGATCCTGCACCAACTGCGCACAGGGGATCAGGGCCTGACGCCGATCGGCTCGCTGTGGTTGCAGGAAGCCATCCGCGATCTGACGGCACTGGGCAGCCCCGCTGTGCTGGTGCTGACTGTAGGCGCCGTGTGGGGGTATCTGGTGATGGCCGGGCAACGCGCCATGTCATGGCTGGCCCTGGGCTCATCTTGTGGCGGCTTGTTGATGGCGTCTTTGCTCAAAGCCTTGTTCTCAAGAGCTCGACCGGATGCGGTCTTCCACGCCACGGTGGCTTCGGGTTACAGCTTTCCAAGTGGGCACGCGATGATGTCGGCCATCGTGTACCTGACGCTGGCCGCGCTGCTTGCCAGGTTGGCACCGCGCACACGACTGCGCTTGTATGTGATGGGCACGGCCGCCGCTCTGACAGGCCTTGTGGGCCTGTCTCGCATCTACCTGGGCGTGCACTGGGCCTCCGATGTGGCCGCCGGCTGGGCCGCCGGCGCAGCCTGGGCGCTGTTGTGCTGGCTGCTGGCCGAACGCCTCCAACTGGGGCAGGAGAGCAGCCAGTGAAAGGCCATCGATTCATCGACAGACTGGGTTTTGCCTGGGCTGGCCTGCGTGCGGCATGGCGCCTGGAAAAAAGCATGAAGACCCATGCACTGGCCACAGCAGGTATGGCCGCTTTGCTGCTGATATCCAAAGCGCCAGCCATCTGGTGGGCCGTCATGGCGATGACGATTGCGATGGTCATATCCACGGAGTTGCTCAACACCGCCATTGAGGCCCTGGCAGATCACCTCCATCCGCATCAACACGAGGCGATCAAGCTGACCAAAGATGTGGCTGCAGCAGCGGTACTGGTAGCCAGCCTGATGGCCCTGGTTGTGGCGGCGGCCTTCTTCGTTGATCAACTCTGGCCACTGCTATCAGCCTGGCTCAGGCCATCTCACCCTGCTTGACCGCCACAACTCGTTTGGCACCCACGCGGGCCAGCACGGCATCCAGCCTCGACAACACGCCATCGACGTTCAACGGCTTGGGCCAGAAATCGGCAAAGCCCTGCGCCTGCGCACGCGCATGCGGCTCCCCGGACACGTCTGCCGACATCGCGATGCACTGCAGGCTTTGCCCTTGCGGCATGGCACGAATGTGCTGCAACACCTCGACGCCACTCATGTCTGGCAGGTTGATGTCCACCAGCACCAGATCAGGCCAGATGTGCTGCAAACGCTCAAGCGCACTTTCGCCATCCTCGGCAATCAACAGCTTGACGGCTGGACGCAGGTCAAAGATGGCGCGCAACAAGGCCGCGTTCAAGGGGTTGTCCTCCACACACAAGACGGTGATCTGGTTCTTGTCTGCATTCTGGCGAGAGCGGGCTGCTTCGACGGCCGGAGCAGGAAGTGATGGCGGCGCCACGCCAGCCGACTGCTTCATCAACGGCAGCTTCAAGGTCACCGTGGTGCCAACGCCCTCCATACTGTCGAGCGTGATTTGCCCACCCATGGCTTCCATCAATCGCCTTGAAATCACCAAACCCAGACCGGTGCCCTCAATCCCCTCACGCTCAGCGCCCAGGCGATTGAACGGCTCAAACAAGTTCTTGACCTGCTCGCTGTTGAGCCCTCGCCCGGTATCAGCCACACGCACGACCACATGATCGGGCTGTGCCTCGTTCCAGGCAGCGTGCACGGTCAGTTGTCCTCCAACCCGGTTGTACTTGACGGCGTTGGACAGCACATTGATCAGCACCTGCTTGATGCGCCGTTCGTCCCCCAGTGCCTGGCGCTGCGTGACCTTGAGCGTGTCCACGCTGACCGTCAGGCCCATGGCCTCGGCTTGCGGCATGACCATGGGCAGGCTTTGTGCAATCAACTCGCTGATGCGCACTGGTTCGATCTTCAAGCCCGCGTCGCCAGATTCAATGCGTGTCAGATCCAGGATGTCGTTGATCATCTCCAGCAGGTGCTGCCCCGCCCGCAGGATGTACTCCACATGCAGGCGCTGCCCGGCCACCATGCGGACGTTGGCATCGTGCAGCAGCAACTGCGCAAAACCGATCACGGCATTGAGCGGCGTGCGCAACTCGTGGCTGACACGAGACAAGAACTGGCTCTTGACCTGATTGGCATGCGCCATGGCCTGCTGCTCCAGCAGGGCGGCCTCCGCCAGCTTGCGTTCGGTGATATCGCGCGAGAGCATGATGAAGCGGGTGTCCAGCCCCTGCACAGCACCTTTGCGAGACACCGACAACTCGAACCATCTGATGCCATGAGGCAGGCTCAGTTGAAGCTGCGCGCCAGAAGAGATGCCCAATGACAAGGCGCGCTCCAGCGCGGAAATGACCACGCTGGCCTCCGCTGGCGGCATCACGTCGTGCACCGTTCTGCCAATGAGCTCGTCCGCAGGCCGAACCAGTATTTCGAGCCTGGAGGAATGCACCGCGTGGTACCTGCCGTGCAGATCCAGTTCCAGCATCACATCCGGTACGGCATCGAGCGTGGCACGCAGTTGATCACCCATGCGCGCCATTTCTCGATACGGCTCCTCAATCACCTCGACAAATACCGCGCGATACAGGAACAGATAAGAGACCAGCTTGTAGATGTGCCCGGCAAAGTTATAGAAGTCGGATGTCGTGGCATACAAGGTAAAAAAGGCTTCGCTCAATGCCATGACGCAGACAGCGCCAAACAAGGCGGCGGCGTTGAAGCGCAAAGGGCGGCGCATCTGCAACCAAAAGCTGCCAGCCGCTGCCAGGTTCATGGCAATGACAAGAAATTCGGTGCCGATCTTGACGGCCGTCAACCCGCTACCCGGTAGATAGGTCTGCGGCAACAGATCCGCATGGAACAGGCAGGCCCAGTAGCCCCCTCCCACCAATGCCAGAACGGCGGCAAGCCAGGCGTAGCGACTGCTGCTTGAGGCTGACTTTTCTGGCGGCAAGACAGCCACAGTGAGCAAGGCCACTGCAGCCAGCAAGCGCGCCATCAGCCAGAAATTGATCGCCTTTTGAGGGCTGCTCGCCGTCACGAAATGCGGCATGCCGGCATAGGACAAGGCATGCGCAAAATCCAGCATGGCCACGCCCAGAAACGCGCAAGCCAGAATCAGCGCATGCCGAGGCAGGTTTCGGCTGTAGGCATTCCATCCCGACGCGAACAC
>NZ_SCTN01000265.1 GCF_004297345.1 Aquabacterium sp.
GCGCCCTGCCCATCACCCGCGTGATCTGGCAGGACACGGGCACGCATGGTGTCGTGTCCTACTGGATGCCCACGGCGGACGAGCTGCAGCGCCTCAACCAAGGCATGGCCGTTCGCTTGACTGTGCTCGGCCGCACTCATTCTCCCCTGTCTGTCGGAGTTGATGGAGACCCACTATGAGACTCAGCGTTGACAAGAGCGACCCAGGCTATCACCCCCTCACATTTGGCGTAAAGGTCTACCTGTGCGGCGTGCCTGCCAAGTTTGTAGTGACCGCTGACGAAGAGAAGGGCATGTGTGTGATGCATGTTCTCAATGAACATGGACAACCTCAACTGAACCGTGAGCGAACAGAGGTCCTCACCGAAACAGTCTACGGATCAGTACGCATCGAGATACCGGAAGGTCATCCGCTGGCTTGTCCGACACCACAAGGTGAGGTAGCAGGCCGGGACTCTGACAACTGAGCAGGGCGAAGCCTGGCAGAAAGGACTACATGACGCAAAGCATCATCATCGTCGGCCCGCAAGGCTGCGGAAAATCGATCAACGCACCCGGCCTGTGCAAGGCCTTCAAGGTGAGCAAGTTCATTGATGAAGCCGACGTGCACTACCTGCACGAAGGAAAGATGCCGAAGGACGATCACTTGATCTTCGCCACCGAGTGGCCGCGCGACACGCAAGGCCTGAAGTGCGTCAACTTCGCATTCGCCATCAGCAAAGTCGCCAAGCCCCACCCGATGACGCCAAAGCGTGGGGCCTAGCGCCCATTCAGCGTCCCGCCTGCGGGTCCGCTGCAACGCCCGGTTAGGCCTGTGGCCACAACGACGAAAGGACCGACATGGACCATTTTGGAATCGGCGCCGCGATGAAGACGGCGAACTTGATCTACAGCCATGCTGCACGTAGAACGGGCCGAACCACCTCGCTGGTCGAAAGCCTGAAGGATGGCGACCGCGTGGTGTTCATCAACCGCATGGAAGCTGACCGCGTGCAGCGCCTTTGCCGGGAGCGCGGCACCAAGGTCGATTGCATCGTGATCGATGTGAAAGCAGCGCAAGAGCTGATGCATCGTGCGCCAAGTAAAGGGCGCACGCTGTTTGACCACACCTGGGTTGAACAGTTCTACTTGCACCAGATCGAACAGGCCGGGCGGGAAATCGACCACCTGCAGCGCGAGTCTTCAGGCTTTGGCACCCCGCACATCAAGACGCGCCGAACAGCCATCGAGCTGAGCAAGTGGGATGTTGGGGCCCAACCCCATGTAGCGGACATCAACGTCCCCTAACTCGCCAAACGCCGAGTTCTACGACAGCCCGCCTTGAGCGGGCTTTCTCTTTACTGTTGACAAGTAGGCGCATTGCGCCTATCATTTGTTTTGTGGTGGCACGCAGAGAGCCACTCGTCCTGAGGAGGCTAGTCGTTGCCGCCACGGAGAACGAGATGAAACTTTCTGATGTCTCGACCATCCGGTCGAACTTCCCAGAGGCCCACTTCTGGATTGTTCGCCGGGGCTCGGTGGATCGAGTCGGTGAGCCGGTCCGAGTGTTCAACCCAGAACACATCGGAATACGGGTCGAACAAACCGGCTTGCTCCTTCCGGACTACCTGTTCTACTGCCTGCTGGCCATACACCAGCAAGGCAGCTGGAAGCAGATAGCAACCGGTACGCTGAGCCTGGTCAACATTCGTGTTTCAGACGTTCGTAGCATCGAACTGTCGCCACGGTAAAAGGGAGGGGCCTCAAGGCCTCTCCCTTCCCTTCGGGGCGACTTTGGAGCAAACAACATGCGCATTGAACTTCCAGGCATCCGCGACCAGCAGGCCTTCATTTTTCAGCAGGCTACAGATCAGGCCATCAGGCAACTAAAAGCCAACCTGGAAGCCCCACGACTGCCGCCGCAACAGTACGTGACCGAGCAGGACTTCCCACGATCTCACCTGCTGCGTGAGTCCGAGGGATGGGAGGCGCCGCCGGCAGAACTCGTTCGCGCCTACTTCAAGCACTTCCAGGATCACTTCCCTGCCTACAACACGGACGGCAAGTTGGCCGCGCTGCTTGGACTGTCCAGCGATCGCCGCGTGCGAGAGTTCAAGGAAGGCGGCAGAAAGGTCCCCTATGGGGTGTGGCGCCACTTCCTGGTCATCACTGGACGGGTTCCTCAGGACGTGCTGCCCGTGCTCGCCTACATGGCCTAACCCAACCATGCGTAATCGCACGCTATTCGCACGCAAGACAATATTGCTACGGATGGACGGGGGTTCAATTCCCCCCGGCTCCACCATATTCAGCTCCGGCGCCCCGCCTGAGTGTGACTTAAACGAAACGATTGCACCAAATGCAATCGTTTCGTTGATTTCGCAAGATGCAAGGGCTTCGTTGAACGCGGAACGGCTCCCCTAGGGAGCCGTTTCTTTTTTCCCTGACCATCGCCGGCGTCTAGGCCGAGTCAATGGTCCGCGCTGTCTTGGCCGCGCTCAATCAGAATATTTGGCCTGAAGACGTCGCTCTTCTGCCTCTTTACGTACGATCTCAAGCTCTTCGAAGGCCACTTGGCGCACATGTGGATTACGGATGCAAGTACCTGCATCAAGAAGCGCCTCGGCCAAGCGACGGCGAGGAAACTGGGACATCGTTTGAACGAGTTGCCTCACAGCAGAGCGTGCCAATTTCTCGTTCAACTCCCTTAGAGCCACAGCTCTAGCGGCTCGTACCTGGACGCGGTGAGCCAAAAGCTTCTTGCAGGCGTCCGGTATCTGGTACATCAAGTGGCCTACTGACGTTCCCTTCTGTGCAGCGAACTCAGTCAAGTTGCAGTAGCTATCGGTCCGGGTGACCAACTCATCAATTTCCGTTTCAACAGCCATTAGCTGCTCAGCACTCAACTTGAACGTTGGTCTACTCAACGGCAAGCTACCCGGTTTCAAAGATGGCGCGTCTTGATACCCTCGCCCTGAGAGCAAGTCCACGGGCTTCGTGCCCAGTCTGTAGCAAACCTCCACAAACGTGTCAAATCTAGGCCGTTTGTATTGGTGCGCCCAGTCACGCAAGACGCTACCGTCGATGTGGATATCTCTCCCCAGCGCTTTCATAGAGCCACCTTTATGCGCATCGGCAACTTCGCGAAGCACCCTTGACCACACTTGTGAAGTCGCCAACGCTCGACTGGAGTCTGGGCGTTGCTCAAGCATTTGCAAGACAGAACGCAGTACGAATTGCTGCCGCTCATCCGGCGGATTCGCGCTCAACAGCCCTGATCGCCATCCGAGCGTTGCACCGCATGCTTGGCAACGACCATATGCTGCACTCTCCGCCAAAGGGAACTGCCCCGCCCCGCACTTTGCACATGCATCTTCCAGCGGACACAAATGAATGTGGCAGTGGGTAACGCTCGCGCATGCCCAGAGCAACAACGATGTGATTGGCCTTGCACTTTCACTTGCTTCAGCAACGCAGTCGGGGCACCACTTCCTAGTCTTATGTAACAGACCGGCGCCTTTTCCATCAAATAGACCTCGCCAAGACAAGAAGGTCGCCCGGTCAAGCTGCTTGTTCAGGGTTAGTCGCTTCAATGCAGC
>NZ_SCTN01000574.1 GCF_004297345.1 Aquabacterium sp.
TTGCCTTGTGCTATACCTGTCTCACGCTCAGCCTCGTGAGAGCTGACGTATCTTCTCAATGGCGGATCGTTCCCATTCGCGGAGACCGCGAACTGAAGGACAGCTCTGCCTTTCGTGCGTTTGTTTAGCACGTCCACGCGATGCCGCTGTTGTTGAGACAACGTCGCTAGCTCCAGATTGCATAGTCGTGCGTCTTCTTTGTTTCCATTGATGTGATTTATCGTCTTACCGTAACATTTGCCAAGAAACGCATTGGCAACTAGCGCATGCAGCGTGCACGAGCGTTGCTTTCCATCGTTGTCATACAACGAGCAGTACATATATCCATTCGGCTTCTTATGACACTTGACAGCTCTCTTGTTGGTCGTGCCCCGCACACGAGCCAGGTTCGATACTTCGTATTTCATTGCCCATCGGACTGTTTTCCATGTTTCTTCTTCGTCTTCACGATCTTCCGCGCCATCATCGCGCTGGCGTTTGCGAGTTATCTCTTTGTTCATTTTAATGTCTGCTAGCTGTTGTTTAAGTGGCTCCTGAAGGAGGCACATGAGCATCAGCCTCGACAGCGACGGAATTGCGGGGACGATCGCTCCCGACGACAACCGCAAAGGCATCTACGGCGACTACCGCGTCGACTACCCATACAACGAATCAGTACTTCGAGACTCCGTTATCGAGAACATCCCCAACATCAGCGGACATTTCGGACAAGATTTCGGAGGCGTGCGTCGTGTCACGTGCGCTACTACTGAACCATACGACTATCTTTCTGCACGCGACGCACAAGACCGCCGGTTGTACCAGTCTGCGACACAGGCGTGCAGGGCATCGGGCCATCGCGCGAACGCTGGCTTCTAGACGCCATATCACAAAAAGTTCGGCCGCGATCGTTTTAAAAAAGTACGCATTATCAATCTCTGCCATCGTAGCTGTCAGACACATCGTGGTCCCAGCTAACGCTGCTGCTAGAACACATCTCGTTGCGGCTAGATTCGTCTTGGCCGGCTCTCGCACACGACACCTTGCAGTCGTCAACGCACGATGACGACTCGGAAGAGCTTTCGCTGTTGCCCATTTGTTAGAATGCAGCGCCTCTTTAGATCATGTGGTTGCACCGCTTGGCTCGCACAAGCGTGGCTCGAGAAACGTCCATTTGTTCTTGTGGAATGTAATTAGGATCGTCGACGTGCTAAAGATCAGCATCATAATAACGTCGGACATGAACAACATGTAGAACGTTACAAAAAACGATATCAGTGCCACAAGCTTCGCGACGTCGCATTTGACAGCAGCTGAATGTGCGCATATTCCAGATGATGTCATGTATACGACGGTGAGCAACGTGTTTGACGCGAGCAAATAAACCAGCGACATTCCAAACGCGATCGACAGAGGCAGCAGTGCTCGAGAGGACGACGACATTCTGTAGATTTAGATACATCGTACATGCTCTCATAAATGAAACGCGTATATGGTTGGTCAAAGCCTCCCCCGGAAAAACGGGGTGCTCGATACGTCCTCCCGCCAAGCAAGCATCTACACCCCGCGATCCCAAGTATTGATCTGCGTTGTTTCTGTCCGCCCGTCTATGACCAAGGGCAACTAGGATCTTGTACCGCTAACGCGATCTGCGGTGACCACGAATTCTGCCAAATCAAGCAACAACATGCCGCGCCCTGGACCCCAAGCCGCCTGTTCTTGTATTATAACGAGCGCGCACTAGAGGGAGACGTCCCCGCAGATGCTGGAGCATGCATACACGACGGTATCACGTCGTTAAACACAAAAGGCGTCTGTAGCGAATCAAGCTGGCCGTACGACGTCTCGAGCTTTGCAACGCAGCCACCCGCGGCGTGCTACAGCGAGGCATTGCGTCACAAGAGCCAAACGTACGTCTCACTGACGCAGACATTGGACAATCTAAAGGCATGCTTGTCGAGCGGGTACGCCTTCGTGTTTGGCGTTGTCGTTTATTCGTCCTTTGAGAGCGAGCATGTCGCGACCACCGGCATCGTACCCATGCCCGACGCTACAAACGACAAACCAATCGGTGGTCACGCGATGATGTGCGTTGGCTACGACGACGCGAAGCAAATGTTTCTTGTGCGCAATTCGTGGGGGTCTGGATGGGGGCTGAACGGCTATTGCTGGATGCCGTACGCTTATTTGACGAGTCCGGAACTAACAAACGACGTGTGGTGCGTTTCAAAAATTATTGACGATTAAAGCAAAATGCCATACGCGATACAACGCCGCTCGCGAAATCACAACAACAATTCATCATAAAACAACGTACGAACTGTATACGGGCGATCAGCCCCCGACGCCGTCACCGCCGCCTCGTTCTCCAACACATACGACACTTCTCGACGCAATGCCTCCAGCCGCTCGAGCCACTCGGCCTCCGATTTCTTCTTCACCTTCACGAAGCCGTCCTTGTTGTACGCCCAGCAGCTCGGAACGCTCTTGCCGTTTGCGTTCTTGTACTGATCGGGGTTAAACCGTATCACGTACAGATGTCGACCGCCATACGCCGACCAGAGCTCGTGGAGTCGTTTAGTCTCGCATTCGACCCCGTAGGTCGCGTGCTGCAGCTCGTCAATTTCGATGGCGAGCACGCAGTATCCAACGTCAATGACAGCGTCGACCTTTCGGCGCGAGCAGCTTCCGGGCGGAGTCTGATTAAACTGGATCGTGCATCTGTCGCCAAATGACTGCTTTAAGAACGCGAAAACGTTCAGTTCCTTGGTGTGATAGTTCTTTTGGACACTGACGAGTGCACGCTCTGGGTGTGCGTGAATGAAATGCATGAGGCACAACTTGTCGTACTTGTTTGTGCTAACATGAACGTTGCACCCGTCGGCGATGCAACGCTTGCCTGTGACGTCGACAGCCCCTGGTGG
>NZ_SCTN01000266.1 GCF_004297345.1 Aquabacterium sp.
CCAGCTCGCGCCCAACGATATGGAGGTCCGCGACATCATCAAGGCGGCGCGCCAGATGGGCGGTGCCACAGGTTTGGGTCAGGTCGCAGCCATTGGGTTCATGGCAGGGTGCCTCGGCGGGTATGGCGGGCATGCGGCCTCGCTCGCAACGGCGCATGCCAATCAGCCAGTCTGCGATCGGTCGGGAGCCAAGCACGGGCATGAGCTCCGTTTCTCGCAGCAGACCTGAGTAGCAGCCCAGACCAGGGTAGACAAAGTCGGTGTCGACCAGCAGCAGGCCTGCGCTCTGTATGCGCAGACCGTTTCGCGCAGCCACATGCGTCCACAAGGCCACTTGATCGACATCGGCCTCATCGCCAACGGTGGCGAATCGCACCTTGAACAGGCGCATGCCGTAGGGGCCTGCTGTGAGCACATCGATGCGCACGCGCATGCCCTCGTTGCTTTGCAAGCAAGCCCCCAGAATGGCCCGACCTTCATCGCATGGGGCCCCAGCGCCTTGGCTTGCCAGATGCCCCTGCGCCAGGAGCAACTGTGTGCGTGCGATGGCCTGTTGCCATGTGGCGTCAGAGTCCGGCCGGTCGATCACGGCGGCCAGAGGGAAGCTGGCCCTGAGCGACTGATTCGACGAGGCAGGCGTCGCGGGAGCGGGCGGCGTGACCAGACCGTGGCGACGCAGCCAGAAGTCACGCGGGCAGGTGCGCCAGTGCGTGAGGTCATCGTGGGTGTAGACAGCGGCGGCAGGGGCCATGACTTGAACGCAATCGTTTGAAGGAATGGTGCTGCAACAAAGCAGACAAAGGCGACATCAGCTTGCGGCGTGTGCATGAGCTTGTGCCGGTATCGCCAAGGTAGCAAGCCCTGTGCGGAGCTGTCACGCATCTTGCAAGCAAGCCCAGCATGACGCTCAAGTTCTACATGACGCCCGGTTCGTGTTCGACCGGCATCCACATCCTGCTGGAAGAGCTGGAGGTGCCTTTCGAGGTCACCATCCTGAACCTGCCGGCAGGTGATCATCGCCAGCCTTGCTATCTGGTCATCAACCCCAAAGGCACGATCCCGGCCTTGATGCTGGATGATGGCTCTGTGCTGACGGAGTTCCAGGCCATCGCGTTCTGGCTGGCGAAGGCCTACCCACGCAAGGGCTTGTTGCCAGAAGACCCGTTGAAGGCGGCCACGGTCATGGAGATCATGGACTATGTGGTGGGCACCATCCACGGGCAAGGCTACACGCGCATCTTCACGACCGACTCTTACCTGCCATCCGGGCTGCCTGATGCCGAGCGCGAGCGCTGGTTGAGGGCCATAGAGGCGCGTGGTCACGAGATCGTCGAACAGGGTTTCAAAGTCCTGGAGCCCAGGCTGCCACTGGATGGCTTCATCGCCGGGCCGAAGATCACGATGGCAGATGCCGCTTTGTTCTATGTTTCCTTCTGGGCCGATCACGTGGGCATTCATCTGCCCGAACGTGTCGCAGCCCACTTTCAGCGCATGCGTGCCCGCCCGTTGGTACGCCAGGTGCTGATGGAAGAGGGTTACCGCTGAAGCGACATTAATAGCTCACTTCGAACCACACTGGGTTCTTGCGTCTCACGTCCTGCAGCATCTGCATGGTCTGTGGCACGAGCGCCCGCACGGCATACCAGATCTCATCCTGGCGTGGCTGGATGCCATTGCGCAGCTTGTCGTGCAGCACGGCCCAGCCGTTCCAGTCCACCTCCATCAGCGCACTGTGCAAGGACGGTGTGAAGTTGCCCATCGTGTGGGCCATGATGAGCAGCTGAGCCTCCACAGCGCGCAGGGTCAGCGTGCTGGCAAACAGCTCGTCTTCGCTTTCCATCTCTTTGATGAGCTTGCCAATCGATTGGCCGGTTTCCATCACGATGTCGAACAGGGAGCGTTGGTACATGGCTCAGGCCTCGGTGCTGGCCGGATCAAGGGCCCGGAACATGGCACAACGCGCAAACACGTCGAGCGAAGGTTGCAATTGTTTGTGCTGACAGAACTTGGCCAC
>NZ_SCTN01000267.1 GCF_004297345.1 Aquabacterium sp.
CGTGGGTGAAGCCGCTCTTGTGGCTGCTGTGTACCGTGCCTTTTGTGGTGGTGATGATCAAGGGCTTCACGGGGCACCTGGGCGCCAATCCGGCAGAGAAACTCATCAGGGAAACGGGCGAGTGGGCCTTGCGCTGGCTGTGGCTGACGCTGGCAATCTCGCCCTTGCGCGAAGCAGCCTCGCTGCCCACCTTGATGCGTTATCGGCGCGCCCTGGGTGTCACCACCTTTGTCTATGCCCTGCTGCACTTCCTGGCCTACGCCTGGCTGGACAAGGGGCTGGTGATCGATGACATCGTCAAGGACGTGATCAAGCGCAACTTCATTCTGGTGGGCGTGCTGGCGCTGGCCTTGATGACGCCGTTGGCGCTGACCTCTTTCAACTCGGCCATCCGCAAGCTGGGCGGGCGACGCTGGCAGGCTTTGCACAAGCTGGTCTACGCTGTGGCGCTGCTGGGTTTGCTGCACTTCTATTGGAAGAAAGCAGCCAAGAACGATGTGAGCGAGGTGATGGTCTATGCAGTGATCCTGGCGCTGCTGCTGGGCTGGCGCGCCATGCGCAAGGGTGGTGTGATGGGCATGCTGAAAGTGCGTTGAATTGATCGACCTGTTGCTTCTTTTCGTGCCGTTCTTTGTGCTGGTTCTGATGGGCTGGGGCGCGGCGCGCCGTGGGGTGTTGCCGGTGGATGGCATCGGGGCGCTCAACAGCTTTGTGCTGTACTTCGGCTTGTCTGCCATGGTGTTTCGGCTCAGTGCCAGCGGCGCGCTGATGCAGGAAGGCTTGCTGGGCTTGCTGCTGGCCTATGGCGTAGCGGGCTCGGTGATCACGGTGCTGGCCTTGATCTGGAGCGTGCGTGTGGGCCTGATCCGGCGCGATGGCGGGCTGGTGGCGCTGGTCACGGCTTTCCCGAACACCGGTTTTCTGGGCCTGCCGTTGCTGACCGGTTTGCTGGGCCCGAAAGCAGCCGGGCCTGTGGCGGCCACGCTCATTGTGGACGTGCTGCTGCTGAGTTCCTTGTGCCTGGCCTGGGCGCACTCCCACACCGCACAAGAAGCGCCGGGCGATGACCCGCATGAGGCCTGGCATGCCGCACAGGCTTCGCTCAAAGGCGCCTTGCGCAACCCGCTGCTGTGGTCCATGGCCGTGGGCATGCTGTTTGCCGCGCTGAACTGGCATCTGCCTCATCCAGTGGATGAAACGGTGCGGCTGCTGGGCCTGTCTGCCACGCCCACGGCTTTGTTCACGCTGGGCGCGATTCTGGCGAGGGCGCAGATGCAGCCAGCACGCGATGGCGTGGTCATGCCAGGTATCTGGGTGCCGGCGCTCCTCAAGCTGGCCGTGCATCCACTCATCGTGTGCGGGGCGGGCTGGGGTTTGCAATGTGCTGGGGTGCCTGTGACCGCCTATGGCTTGTTGACGGTCACGATGGCGGCGGCCCTGCCTTCTGCCAGCAATGTGTCGATGCTGGCCGAGCGTGAAGGTGCCAACACCACCTTGGTGGCCCGTGTGATTTTGTGGACCACGGCGCTGGCCTTGCTGACCGTGGCGCTGTGGGCGCACGGCCTGGGTGTTCAGGCCACTTCAGCCACCACCTGATTGCGCCCTGACAGCTTGCCCTTGTACAGGGCCGTGTCTGCCCGGTTGACGGGCTCATCGATGGACTCGTCGTCGTGGTGGCAACTCACGCCGAAGGTCATGCTGACCTTGATCTGCTTGCCTTCGAATGGCACCTCGACGGCGGCGATTTGCTGGCGCAGGCGTTCGGCCACCGTGCTGGCCATTTCCAGCGTGGCGTTGGGCATCAGGATCAGGAACTCTTCGCCGCCCCAGCGGGCCACGCTGTCCTGCTCGCGCAAGGCCTGACGCAAGAGCACACTCACGGCCGTCAGTACGGCATCACCCGCCGCGTGACCGAATTCATCGTTGATGCCTTTGAAGTGGTCGATATCGGCCAGCACGAAGGCCAGTGGTGCGTGGTTGCGTTTGCGTTGCACCAGTTCGTACTCGGCCACTTCCATCAGGCTGCGGCGGTTGAGCAGGTGGGTGAGCGGGTCGGTGGTGGCCAGCACGCGCAAATCTTTTTCGGCCTTGGTCACCAGTTGCAGGTAGATGTTGGACAGGTAGGTCAGCAGCAGGACGGTGACGGCAATGTTGAAGTAACGCAGCGCAGTCAAGGCTTCCGTGCTGATGTGGTCATACGGCTGGAGACCTCGCAAGTTGTAGTCCATGCCCAAGTAGACCGCCAGCAGCAGGCCGATCAGCAAGGGCCTGAAAGCGCGTACCTTCATCCTGCTGATGACCACCACGGGGACGACCACAAGCAGGTAGTAATGAAAGCCGCTGTCCCAGCCGATGGCGCGCACGGCCAGGGCGGCGTGGGCCAGGATCTCTGTCACGATCAGACCGACGGCCAGCAGATTCAGGCGCTGTTTCAAGCAGAGATAGCTGGTGGCGAAGAGGACGACGCTGCCCAGGTTGACCCAGGCCAGCGAGTGCGCACCCAGGCCGTAGAACAAGCCGAGGAACATCACATGGGTGGCCCCCGCCACCACAGCCACCTTGTGCATCAGTTTCCAGAATGCGGAAGCCGTGTTGCGGTTGGTGAACTGTCGGCTCAGGAGTGATTGGGGTTCGCGGTCCATCGTCCGCTTATATCGGCAGCTGCCAGGTGTTCTTGAGCACTATGCCGCGATCGACAGGGTGATGTTGCCTGTGTAGCCGTTGGTCACGCTGCCGCTCAGCGTGGTCATCTCCAGCGTGATGCCGTCGCTGAAGACGTTGTCAGTCGCAAAGCTGATCTTGCCGAGGTTGGTCAGGCTGGCGCTGTAGCCGCTGGCATTGGTGTAGACCTCGGTGCAGGTGCTCACGGGGAAGGCCAGTTGCGTGGTCTTGAGCTTGTTGCTGAAGCTGGTGGCCGTGGTCAGGCTACGGTAGATCTCCAGATGCATGTGCGGCATGCGGCCGTCATAGCAACCCGGGAAGATGGTGGTGAAGGTGGCGTTGCCGCTGGCATCGGTGGCTTGCACGCCGCGCAGGTAGTTCTGGTCAGTGACGCCGCTGGAGTACAGCGAGTATTTGCCATCGCGGTTGCAGTGCCACAGGTAGATGGCATAGCCCTCCAGTGAGGCGCATGAGGCGTTGGTGTTGGTCAGCTGGATGGTGAGGACCAGCGGCACGCCGGCTGCTGTGCCGCTGGCGCCGTCGATGCTGCTGCGGATGTCGCTGCGCACCACGCTGGCCAGCATGAGCGCGTTGCTGGTGGCCCCGTTGCTGGTGTTGGAGCCGTCGCCTGGGTAGGGGCCGGCGGTTTCTTCCGGTGCAACGGAGCAGGTGCTTGATCCCGTTGTTGTGATCGTTGTTGTCGTGGTGCTTGCGCTGGTGCCGGTGCTGCTGGATGTGCTGTTGGCCGTGCTGCCCGCATCACCGCCTCCGCCGCAACCCAGCATGGGCAGGACGCCGGTGGCAGCCAGGGCGCTGGCCGTACTCAGCCAGCGTATCAACTGACGGCGCTCATGCTGCTGTGCCAGGGTGCTCAGATCGTGTTCAAGTCCGTGCTTGTGCATGGTATGCAGGGGTATGGGGTGGTGTGGCCTCCATGCTGCCCATCGCATGATGCTGCTTCATGTGCGCTTTTTGTCAGCGCTGACACATTGGTGTGTCCATGGCGGTCAAATACCCTGGCGGTGGCGCATCACTGCAGTCAGGCAAAATATGCGCCCTCCCTGCTTCGCGAGTTTTCGAATGGAAATCAAAGTCAATTTTCTTGACAAGCTTCGTCTTGAAGCCAAGTTCGATGACTTCACAGTGATCGCCGACCAGCCCATCCGCTACAAAGGCGATGGCTCGGCCCCAGGGCCATTTGATTATTTTCTGGCTTCATCAGCCTTGTGCGCGGCTTACTTTGTGAAGCTGTACTGCGTCACGCGCGATATCCCTACCGACAATATTCGCCTGTCGCAGAACAACATTGTCGATCCGGAAAATCGCTACCAGCAGATATTCAAGATCCAGGTCGAGTTGCCGGCAGACATATCCGACAAAGACCGCCAAGGCATCTTGCGGTCTATCGATCGTTGTACGGTAAAAAAGGTGGTGCAGGCCGGGCCTGAGTTCGTGATCGAGCAGGTGGAAAACCTCGATGCCGATGCGCAGTCCTTGCTCACCTTGAAGCCGGATGCCTCAACGAGCACCTACATCGCAGGCAAGGATCTGCCGCTTGAGCAAACCATTGCGAACATGTCAGGGACCTTGGCCGCCCTGGGCATCAAGATCGAAATTGCGTCATGGCGCAACATCGTTCCCAATGTGTGGTCGCTGCATATCCGCGATGCGCACTCCCCCATGTGCTTTACCAATGGCAAGGGGGCGACCAAGGAGAGTGCCCTCGCGTCGGCCTTGGGCGAGTACATTGAGCGCCTGAGCTGCAACCACTTCTACGGCGGTCAGTTCTGGGGCGAAGACATTGCCAATGCGGCGTTCGTGCATTACCCGAACGAGCGCTGGTTCAAGCCTGGTCCTGACGATGCCTTGCCGGATGACATCCTCGATGAGCACTGCCTGGCCATCTATAACCCGGATGGTGAACTGCGTGGCTCGCACCTGATCGACACCAATTCAGGCAATGCACAACGCGGCATTTGTTCGCTGCCCTATGTCCGCCAGTCGGACGGCCAGGTCGTTTATTTCCCGTCCAACCTGATCGAGAACCTGTATGTCAGCAATGGCATGAGCGCCGGCAACACCTTGGTCGAAGCGCAAGTGCAATGCCTGTCAGAAATATTTGAACGTGCCGTCAAGCGCGAGATCCTGGAAGGGGAGATCGCGCTGCCCGATGTGCCGCCAGAAGTACTGGCCAAATACCCAGGCATCCTGGCTGGCATCCAGGGCCTGGAAGAGCAAGGCTTTCCGGTGTTGGTGAAGGATGCCTCGCTGGGTGGCCAGTACCCGCTGATGTGCGTGACGCTGATGAACCCGAAGACAGGCGGTGTATTTGCCTCGTTCGGCGCGCACCCCAGCTTTGAAGTGGCGCTGGAGCGCAGCCTGACGGAGTTGCTGCAGGGGCGCAGTTTTGAAGGCTTGAACGACTTGCCTCGCCCGACCTTTGTGAGCAATGCCGTGACGGAGCCCAATAACTTCGTTGAACACTTCATTGACTCCAGTGGCGTGGTGTCGTGGCGTTTCTTCAGCGCCAAAGCACATCATGATTTCGTCGAGTGGGACTTTTCTCGCCAAGGTGCCAACGCCAATGCCGAGGAAGCCGCAGCCTTGTTCGGCATCCTCGAAGACATGGGCAAAGAAGTGTATGTGGCTGTCTATGACCAGTTGGGCGCCACCGCGTGCCGGATCCTGGTGCCGGGTTACTCGGAGGTCTATCCGGTAGAGGATCTGATTTGGGACAACACCAACAAGGCCCTGCTGTTTCGCGCCGATATCCTGAACTTGCATCGCCTGGACGACGATCAGCTTGAAGCGCTGCTCGATCGTTTGCAGGACAGCGAGCTGGATGACTACAACGACATCAGCACATTGATCGGCATCGAGTTCGACGAGAACACGGTCTGGGGGCAGTTGACCATTCTGGAACTCAAGCTGCTGATCCATCTCGCTTTGCAGCAATTGGAGAATGCGCAAGAACTGGTGGGCGCCTTCTTGCAATACAACGACAACACGGTCGAGCGCGGCTTGTTTTATCAAGCCTTGAACGCGGTGCTGGAAGTGGTGCTGGACGACGAGATGGCGCTGGAAGATTACGAAGCCAATTTCCGGCGGATGTTTGGCAACCCGCGCATGGATGCTGTCATTGGATCGGTGAATGGCAGCGTGCGCTTCCATGGTTTGACTCCGACCAGCATGAAGCTGGAGGGGCTCGACAGGCACCAGCGCCTGATCGACAGCTACAAGAAGCTGCACAGGGCGCGGGCCGCCGTTGGCGTCAGCTGATGGGCTGAATAGATGGGCGCGCAAAGGCGGCCCATCGTTCAGTTCAGCTTGTTGGCGCGGTGCAGTACGCCTTTGAGCGCCACCCCAGTGTGCGTCTTCTTGCTGACGATGTGATCGGGCGTGCCTTCGGCCGCGACCTTGCCGCCACCGGTGCCGCCTTCGGGGCCCATGTCGATGATCCAGTCGGCTTCGGCGATCACGTCCAGATCGTGCTCGATCACGACCACGCTGTGGCCACCATCCACCAGCCTGTGCAGCACGCGGATGAGCTTTTCCACGTCGGCCAGGTGCAGGCCGACCGTGGGTTCATCCAGTACGTACAGGGTGTGAGGCGCCTTCTGGCCACGGCGGGTGATGTCGTCGCGCACCTTGCTGAGTTCGGTGACCAGCTTGATGCGCTGCGCCTCGCCGCCTGACAAGGTGGGGGAGGGCTGGCCCAGCGTGAGGTAGCCCAGGCCCACGTCCTGCAGCAGTTTGAGCGGGTGCGCGATGGAGGGCATGGTGGAGAAGAACGCGACGGCCTCGTCCACCTCCATCTTGAGCACGTCGCCGATGTGTTTGCCGCGCCAGGTGGCGGCCAGCGTCTCGGGGTTGAAGCGCATGCCGTTGCAGGTGTCGCAGTGCACCTTCACATCGGGCAGGAAGGCCATCTCGATGGTGCGGATGCCCTGGCCTTCGCAAGCCGGGCAGCGGCCCTCGCCTGTGTTGAAGCTGAATCGACCGGCCGCCCAGCCGCGTGCGCGGGCTTCCAGCGTGTCGGCAAAGAGCTTGCGGATGGTGTCCCAGAAGCCGATGTAGGTAGCCGGGCAGGAGCGCGGCGTCTTACCGATCGGGGTCTGGTCGACTTCAAGCACGCGATCTACCGCGCCCCAGCCTTCGATGCCATCGCAGCCCACCCACAGTGGCGCAGTCTTGGCGCGTTCCTTGGGCGGGATGCTGACGGCAGTCTGCACATTGGCCAGCAGCACGTCGCGCGCGATGGTGGACTTGCCCGAGCCCGATACGCCTGTGACGGCCACCAGGCGCTGCAGCGGCACTTTGACGCTGACCTGATCGAGGTTGTGCAGGCGCGCCTTCTTGATGCTCAACTGCGGTGTCTCGGCCGTGATGGCGCGGCGTTGGCCGTCTTCGCCTTGCAGCGGGTGGGCCATGGGCTGGCGCAGGCAGCGGCCGGTAACCGAGGTCTCGGAAGCCATGATGTCGGCCACGGAGCCTTCGGCCACGACCGTGCCGCCACGCACACCGGCGCCGGGGCCGATGTCGATGATGTGCTCGGCGCGGCGAATGGTGTCCTCATCGTGTTCGACCACGACCAGCGTGTTGCCCTCTTTGCCCAGGGTGTGAAGGGCTTCGAGCAGCAACTGGTTGTCACGGGGGTGCAGACCGATGGTGGGCTCGTCCAGCACATAGCAGACGCCTTGCAGGTTCGAGCCCAGTTGGGCGGCCAGGCGGATACGCTGGGCTTCGCCGCCAGACAGCGTGGGTGCGGCGCGGTCCAGGCTGAGGTAGCCCAGGCCGACCTGCTCCATGAAGCTCAGGCGGGATTTGATCTCGCTGACGATGTCGCGGGCAATCGTGGCTTCGCGGCCGTCGAGCTTGAGCTTTTCGCCCCACTTGCGCGCGTCCTTGACGGACAAGGCGGACAGCTCGGCGATGGACTGGCCGCGCAGCTGAACCGCACGTGCCACCGGATTGAGGCGTGCGCCATGGCAGGTCTCGCATTCGGCATCGGTCACGTCTTCCACATCGGGCTCGGCGAAGGTCTGTTCGCGGCCCTTGTTGTCATCGGTCTGCGAGTCGTCCATCACCTTGCGCTGTTCACGTGTCAGCGCCAGGCCCGTGCCCACGCAGTCTGGGCACCAGCCGTGCTTGCTGTTGTACGAGAACAGACGTGGGTCCAGCTCGGGGTAGCTGGTGCCACAGCTCGGGCAGGCGCGCTCGGTGGAGAACACCTTGACGCGGCCCATGTGCAAGGTGGACTTGCCCGTGGCCAGTGCTTCAGCCAGGCCTTCCAGCCCGGTGATGAGGTGGACCACACCCTTGCCATGTTCCAGGGCCGATGCCAGCAACTCGCGCAGGCGTGCTTCGTTCTCAGGCTTGACCACCACATCGCCCACAGGCAGCTCGATGGTGTGCTCGCGATAACGGTCGATCTTGGGGCCGCTGGCCGTGCCCCAACCCGCGCTGGGCAGGAACTCGCCATCCACACGCAGGTGTGTGAAGCCTTTGCTGGAGGCCCACTTGGCCAGCTCTGTGTAGATGCCCTTGCGGTTGACCACCAGCGGCGCCATCAGGCCGATGTGCTGGCCCCGGTAATCTCGCACCCATTGGGCCGCGATGGCCTCGGGCGTTTGGGGCAGCACGGCCATGGGGTGGCCATCGGCATCACAGCAGGCCGGGTTGGTGCAGTGCTGCACGCCCAGCTTCACGAACAGCAGGCGCAGGAAGTGGTGCACTTCGGTGGTCGTGCCCACGGTGCTCTTGCGGCCACCGCGAGACAGGCGCTGCTCGATGGCGACCGTCGGCGGGATGCCATAAACGGCATCGACCTCAGGCCGGCCTGCAGGCTGCACCAGCGAGCGCGCATAGGCGTTGAGCGACTCCAGATAACGACGCTGGCCTTCGTTGAAGAGGATGTCAAACGCCAGCGTGGATTTGCCCGAGCCCGACACGCCCGTGATCACGTTGAACTTGCCACGCGGGATGTGCACGCTCATGCCCTTGAGGTTGTTCTCGTGGGCATTGATCACTTCGATGCTGTCGTGGCCAGGCGCCTTGGCAGCGGCTTCACGGCGGCGCTCGCGGCGAGCCTTGATGATGGCTTGCAGTGAGGTGCCTTCATCGCTGCGCAGCTTGTCGGCGAGGCCCAGTTCATAGGCAGCCTCGCGCTCCATGGCGACGACAGCGGCATTGGCCTCGGCGTCATTGCTTGCCTTGCTCTTGCTGCCCTTCGTGCTCTTGCTCGCCTTGGTGGCCTTGTCGCTTTTCGCGGCAGCCTCTTCGCCACCCGGCACATCCAGCCCCAACGCATCTTCGTATTCACGCAGGGCCACACCGGTGGCCGTGTGCTTCAGGCGCACTTCTTCCGGCGGGCCAAAGGCCACCAGCTGGCCGCCGGCATCACCGCCTTCGGGGCCTAGCTCGATCAGCCAGTCGCAAGCCCGGATCACATCCAGGTTGTGCTCGATCAGGATGATGGAGTTGCCGGCATCCAGCAGCTTGGCAAAGGCCCGCATCAGCTTGGCGATGTCGTCGAAGTGCAGGCCGGTGGTGGGCTCGTCGAACATGAAGAGCGTGCCCTTGCGCGCGGTGCGCTGGCCTGACTTGCTGGCTTGCTGCGCGGTCTCGACCAGATGGCCGGCCAGCTTCAAGCGCTGCGCTTCGCCGCCAGACAAGGTCGGCACAGGCTGGCCCAGCTTCACATAGTCCAGGCCCACATCGGCGAGCGGCTGCAGAGCGCGCACCACGTCCACATCCTGGCCGAACAGGCGCACGGCCTCGGCCACGGTCAGCTCCAGCACGTCCGAGATGGAGAGCTGCTTGCCCAGGCGCTCGAT
This sequence comes from Aquabacterium sp., assembly GCF_004297345.1. Classification (GTDB taxonomy): domain Bacteria; phylum Pseudomonadota; class Gammaproteobacteria; order Burkholderiales; family Burkholderiaceae_C; genus Aquabacterium. The sequence goes on from NZ_SCTN01000267.1 coordinate 9,498, forward strand.
CTTGACCTCGCGCACCTCGGCGCGGAAGCGTGTGCCATCGCAATCGGGGCAACGCAGGTAGACGTCGCTCAGGAACTGCATCTCCACGTGCTCGAAGCCCGAGCCGCCGCAGGTGGCGCATCGGCCCGTGCCCGCGTTGAAGCTGAAGGTGCCGGCTGTGTACTTGCGTTCTTTCGCCAAAGGCGTGACGGCAAAGATCGTGCGCACCGCATCAAAAGCGCCCACATAGCTGGCGGGGTTCGAGCGAGCCGTCTTGCCGATGGGCGATTGATCAACGAAGTTGACGGCGCTCAGCCAGTCCGCGCCCAGCAGCTCATCGTGCTCACCCGGTGAGTCCGTGGCCTGGCCGAAGTGGCGCAGCAGGGCGGGGTGCAGGATGTCCTGGATCAGGGTGGATTTGCCCGAACCGCTCACGCCCGTCACGCCCACCAGGCGCTGCAGGGGGAACTCGATGTTCAGGTTCTGCAGGTTGTGCTGACGCGCACCTTGCAGGATCAGCTTGGGCGTGTTGTCTTGCACGATGCGACGCAGGCCCATGCCGATGGTGCGGCGGGCGCCCAGGTAAGCGCCCGTCAGCGTTTCTGCTTTTTTCAGGTCATCAGGCGTGCCATCGAACACGATGCGGCCGCCTTGATGGCCAGGGCCGGGGCCCAGGTCAATCACGCGGTCAGCGGCCAGCATCACGGCGGGGTCATGCTCGACCACCACCAGCGTATTGCCGGCATCAACCAGGCGTTGCATGGCGATGTTGATCCGGTCCATGTCGCGCGGGTGCAGGCCGATGCTGGGCTCGTCCAGCACGAACAGGGTGTTGACCAGCGAGGTGCCCAGGGCCGTGGTCAGGTTGATGCGCTGCACTTCGCCGCCCGACAGGGTGCGGCTCTGGCGGTCCAGCGTGAGGTAACCCAGGCCCACGTCCACGAGGTATTTCAAGCGGGTGCGGATCTCGTCGAGCAGCAAGGCGAGCGCATCGTTGTCGCCCCGGTTGGCCAGCGTCACGAAGGAGAAGAAGCGCTGCAGTTGCGAGATCGGCATCAACATCACGTCGTGCAGATTCAAGCCAGGCAGTTGTTCGAGTTTGACGCGAGGCATCGCGATGCCCTTTGTCAGCATGCGCTTTGATGTCGGCAGTACCGCATCGGCATCTTCACGTGAGCCAAGGCGCCACAGCAATGACTCGGTCTGCAAGCGCGCGCCATCGCACGTGGGGCAGGTGGTGTAGCTGCGGTACTTGGACAAGAGCACGCGGATGTGCATCTTGTAGGCCTTGCTCTCCAGGTACTCGAAGAAGCGTTTGATGCCGTACCACTGCTTGTTCCAGTTGCCCTTCCAGGTCGGGTCGCCGTCGAGCACCCAGGCCTTGTGCTCGGGTGTCATCTGCGCCCAGGTGGTGTCACGCGGGATGCCGGCGTCACCGGCGTACTTGATCAGGTCCGCCTGGCAATCAGCCCAGGCGGGCGTTTGCAGGGGCTTGATGGCGCCGCCGCGCAGCGTCTTCTTGGCATCGGGGATGACGAGGCCCCAGTCCACACCGATGACGCGGCCAAAGCCCCGGCAGGCCGGGCAGGCACCGGCTGCGGAGTTGAACGAGAACATGCCGGGCGTAGGTGCGCTGTAGCGGCGGTGGCTGTCGGGGCAATGCAGGCCGGCAGAGAAGCGCCACAGATCGGGTTCACCGTCTCCCTCAGGCAATGCATACACGGTGATGTGGCCGCTGCCGCGCTTGAAGGCCACTTCCAGCGCCTCCATCACGCGCGGCCTGTCCAGATCGGCGCCAGATGGATCGGCCCCGACGCGGAAGCGGTCTGCCACCACGTCCAGCACCAGGCGCTCGTCCGAGGCAATTTCGGCGCTGGCCTCGTCCTTCGTCTTCTTGCCGGCTGACTTGGTCGCTTTCTTGGCTGCCGCTTTCTTCTTCGCGGGCTTGGCGCCGTCGGCGGCCTCTGCCTCGCCTGAAGCAGAGGCCTGTGTGGATGTCAGCGCCGCAGAAGGCAGCAAGCTGGCCTTGACCACCCGCTGCGCCTGGATGCGCGAGAAACCACTGACCGACAGCCACTCCTGCATCTGCTCAGGCGTGGTGTTGGCCGGCAGCTCGGCGCCAAAGGTGATCACCACACGGCGGCCACCCGGCGTGGCCGCACAACGTTGCAGCAGTTCGTCAAACACCGATTGCGGCGAGTCTTCCCGCACCAGCAGGCCGGTGTCCTGGTCGAACAACTGGGCTGCGCGCGCAAACAAGAGCTTGAGGTGGTCGTTCAGCTCGGTCATCGTACCGACCGTCGAGCGCGAGGTGCGCACGGGATTGGTCTGGTCGATGGCAATCGCCGGCGGCACGCCTTCCACGCGGTCCACCGCAGGGCGGTCCATGCGATCGAGGAACTGGCGTGCATAAGCGCTGAAGGTCTCGACGTAACGACGCTGGCCCTCGGCATACAAGGTGTCGAACACCAGCGACGATTTGCCGGAGCCGCTGGGGCCCGTCACGACCGTCAATTCACCCGTGCGGATGTCGAGATCGAGGTTCTTGAGATTGTGCTGGCGGGCACCGCGGATGCGGATATCGGACATGGGACACCTTGCGCTGGCAGACCGCTGCAGGAGGATCCCCACAGCAGGAGCGCAAACATTCTAGAGAGGGATTCGTGACTGTGTTGGCATGCGGTGGAAATCAGTGGTTCGAAGGGGAATTGCGACCTGCTTTTGTTACGGATTGATCCTCAAGTCCACGGCTGATTGGACGTAAACGCCGTGTAACAGGGGCTGATAGTTGCCGGGCACCAATGTGGTGCTCACTCCTCGCGTCAAGGTGGCCCAACATGACGCACTATGCAACGGGCTGAAAGCGTCGATGCCTCGGCTTGCTGTACTTTCCGAGAACGTGAGGAGACTCAAGTGATATCGACATGGATCGCCAACCTGCCACTGCGCCACAAATTCGTCTTGTTGAGCTTGGTGGCCTTGCTGATGGCCGCGGCGCCATCCACGCTCGTCTTGAGCAGCGCGGTCGGCAACCTGCATGACCTGCGTGAAGAGGTCAAGGGCCTGGCGCCCTCCGAGGCCATGCTCAAGTTGATTCGCCTGACGCAGGAGCACCGCGGTCTGTCCGCTGCCGTGCTCAGCGGCGATGCCAGCAAGCAAGCCGTTCGACAGGAGCGCCAGGCACAGGTTGAGCAGGCGTACGCCGGGGTTCTGAGCGCCTTGTCCGATATGGACAGCGCGTCCTTGCGCGGCAAGGTCGATGAATTGCACAGAGATTGGCAGGCACTGGCTCAGGATGTATCGTCTGTCGCGCTGGCTACACCCGCCAGCATCAAGCGTCACACCGAACTGGTGAACAGGCAGTTGCTCTTGCTGGAAGACGTGGTGGGTGACTCCGGCCTGGCACTGGATGCCGACGCGCAGTGCTACTACCTCATCACGGCAGCGTTCCGCGATCTGCCCAGGCTGACAGAGAAGCTGGGCATCTCTCGGGCCAAAGGTACCGCCATGCTGGTCAAGAAGGACCCCGCCTCCACGGAGGGGCATGCCCTGGCCAGCTTGCTCGATGGCTTGAAAGCGCATGCGGTGGACGCCTCAAGGGACATGGAGAAGTCTGGTGCGCTCAAAGAGGACGATGCCGGTGCGCTGTCGTCTGCCTTCAAGGAAGCCACCGAGGCACAGGCGCGTGGTCAAAGCCTGATCGAGCGGATTGTTCAGGCTGACGATCTGTCTGGGCAGGACTCCGCCGCCTATTTCAAGGACATGACCAGCGTGATCCAGGCGCAATTTGCGGTCAGCCAGGAAATCGTCAAGCAACTCAATGCACGCTTGCAGAACCGTGTGGCCGCGGAAGCGCGCCAGGTCGTGTTGACTGGGGTCGTGATGGTGATCATGCTGGCCCTGGGCGCCGGATTGGCCATCGTCATCACCCGCCTGACCACCCGTACCGTCAACGGTGCGGTGCGCGTGGCGCAAGCCATGGCGCAAGGTGATCTGAGCCAGACCATGTACGCCGAGCAGCGTGACGAGATTGGCCAGTTGGTGCGCGCGATGGGCGCGGCCATGAAGCAGTTCAAACAGGTCATCAGCGGCATCAAGGATGCGAGCGAATCGGTGGCCACCGCATCCACACAGATCGCACAAGGCAATCTGGATCTGAGCTCGCGCACCGAGAACCAGGCCTCGTCCTTGCAGCAGACGGCTTCGTCGATGGAAGAGATGTCTGCCACGGTGAGCAACAACGCCAGCACGGCACAAAGTGCCAATCGACTGGCTCTGGAGGCGGCTGCTGAAGCCGAGCGCAGCGGGCAGATCTTCGGGCAGGTGGTCAACAAGATGTCGGCCATTCAGCAATCGAGCCGCCGCATTGCCGAGATCAACGCCGTGATCGATGGCATCGCCTTCCAGACCAACATCCTGGCTTTGAACGCCGCCGTGGAAGCAGCACGCGCAGGCGAGCAGGGGCGTGGTTTTGCCGTGGTGGCCTCCGAAGTGCGCAGCCTGGCCCAGCGTTCGGCTCAGGCCGCCCGCGAGATCAAGAACCTGATCAGCGCCAGTTCGGACAACGTGGATGAGGGTTAC
>NZ_SCTN01000268.1 GCF_004297345.1 Aquabacterium sp.
CTCGGGTTATGCCGCCAGTCTGACAAGCAATCCTTAGACGGGCCTTAAGCGAACTCGAACACGCAAGCCTCCCAAACGATCTGATTGATCCAGCACCACCACCGCCTGATGCATGTCGGCGATCGACTTGACAATGGCCAGACCCAACCCGCTGCCTTCCTGCCCTGAGCCACTGACCCGGTAAAACCGATCAAGTACACGACTGCGATCAGCTTCTGCGATACCCGGACCACTGTCCTCCACACAGATCACCGCGCCCGCTGGCGTGTGGTGGATGTCCAGATCAACGGTCCCGCCCTCAGGCGTGTACTTGATGGCGTTATCAAGCACATTGCGAATCAAAACGCGCATGGCATCGAGCTGGACATGGGCCATCGCCACCTCGGTTCGATGCACGCCCAGATCGATGCCGCGCATTTGCGCCTGCAACAAATGATCTGTGAGGCACAACAGCCCGATCTGCGACACATCGCTGATCTCGAAAGCCACGCCTTGAGCATGACTGGCTTCTTGTCGCGCCAGCACGAGAAGCTGATCAACCAGATGCCCAGCCCGCTCGATCCCTGCGCTCAAGCGCTTCACGGCCACCTCGCGCGTGGCTTCATCCGATGCTCTTTGCAACCCTTGCACTTGAATCTTCAATGCAGCCAATGGCGAGCGCAATTCATGCGCGGCATCAGCCACAAAGCTCTTTTGAACATCGAACGCACGGGCCAGACGCTCGAACAACAGGTTCAATTCCTGAATCAAAGGCCTGATTTCATCGGGCAGGCCGTCTTCGCTGATGCAAGACAGATCATCGGCCTTACGCGCAGCCATCTGCGCCCGCACATTGGCAACCGGCGCCAGGGAATTCCTGACCACCCACCACACCACGATCAGCAAGATCAAGGCCATCACCACCGTGGGCCACACCGTACGGATCGCCAATGAGCGCGCCATGTTGCTGCGAGCGCCCATATCTTGCGCCACCTGGATCAATTGGGTCGGAGTGCGCAACACGAACACCCTGTAGATTCGTTTGTCACGCGCCGTGACCAACGAGAACCCTGGACTGGCAGGACTGCGCAAGGAACGATGCGCGGCTGACTCGAAGACGGGCTCGCCTTTGGCGTTCCACATCTGCACGACATAGTCTTCATCTGCCATGTCGGTTCGCACCTGATCGTTGGCCTGCAGAAGGCCGAGATGCACCCCAGAACGCAAGGACTCTGCCGTGCGCTGAAGGTGGTGATCGAACAGCACATCCGCTTCGGCCAAAGCCGTGCCGTAGGCAATCAACGCTTGCACCAAGGATGTCAACACCACGGCGCCCAGCAAAAAGCCCAGGAGACGCCCCCGCAAGGAGTGCCCTTGATCTGACCGACTCATGCGCGGGGCACCATGTAGCCCACACCACGCACGTTCTGAATCAGACCTGTACCCAGCTTCTTGCGGAGACCATGCACGTAGACCTCCACGGCATTGCTGGCCACCTCGTCGTCCCAGCCAAAAACCTTTTCCTCCAACTGCGCCCGGGACAACACCGCACCAGGACGAGCGATCAGCGGTTCCAGTACCGCCCACTCCCTGGATGACAGCGTGACGGGAACGCCCGCTACCGTCACCTCTCTTGTGGCGGAATGGATCACCACGCCATCGTGTTCGTACACAGGTTCAGGACGACCATGTGCGCGCCGAATCAAGGCCCTGACGCGGGCCAGCAGCTCCCCCAGATCGTAGGGTTTGAGCACATAGTCGTCGGCGCCGGCGTCCAGGCCGGCTATGCGATGTTCAACCGCGTCCCGAGCCGTCGCGATCAACACAGGCGCCCTTTGACGTACATCGCGCATGTTCTTGAGCACCTGCAGGCCATCTCTGCCAGGCAAACCCAGATCCAGCAACACAAGGTCATACGCCTGCGACCGCCAGGCGAACTCGGCACTCACGCCATCCTTCACCCAGTCCACGGCGTAATGTTCGGCCCGCAGTACGTCCAGCACGGTCTCACCGATCATCTGATCGTCTTCCACCAACAGGAGTCTCATACCGGGCCTCGCCTACACTGAACTCAATCCATCTTCAACGCCAACTTTGCCCCAGCAGACTTAAACGAGCCTTAAGTCAGAAACCTTCAACCGGCCACCACAGGCTCACCACCGACGAACGCGCGCAACTCACCTGAGGACATGGCCGTCCACTGCTCATTGAGGGTCAAGGGCTCGGTCGCAATCACTGCCACGCGGTCGGCTGGCGTGGCCAGCTCGGCAAAGTTCACCGCCATGTCCTGATCTTGCAAGCGCGCCATGCCAAAGGGATGCTGGCGGACCAGGTAGTGCAGCTTGGTTGAACAATGCGCCCACAGCGCCTCGCCCTGGCTGAGCATGAAGTTGAACGTGCCATGCCGCGCCACCTGGGGCACCAGCTCCTTCAAGGTGGCCGTGAGCTCGGCCACACTGGGCATGCTGGCATGGCTCTTGGCCAACTCCTGCATCAACCAGCAAAAGGCCCGCTCGCTGTCGGTGTCACCCACCGGGTGAAAGGCCGCGTGCAATTTGGGATGGAAATCCACCAGATTGCCGTTGTGCGCAAACGCCCAATAACTCCCCCACAGCTCTCGCACAAAGGGGTGACAGTTCTCCAGCGCCACCCGCCCTTGCGTGGCCTTGCGGATGTGCGCGATCACATGCCGGCTCTGAATGGGATAACGTTTGATCAGATCGGCCACCGGCGACTCGCTGGCGGCCTGGTGGTCCACAAACAGCCGTACACCACGCCCCTCGAAAAAGGCGATGCCGAACCCGTCGGCGTGTTCACAGGCGCGGGTCGCGAAACCCGAGAAGCTGAAAACGATGTCGGTAGGGGTGTTGCAGTTCATGCCCAGCAACTGGCACATGGGAAGATGCTCCTGAAATGGGGCCCCGCTGGGCCGAGCACCAATGGTAACGCCCGATCAAGCCAGCGTGCGTACCGCAGAGTGTGCATCCTGGGGCAGCCACAGCGTCATGGTCGTGCCTTCACCCAGCCCGCTGCGCACGTCCAGCCTGCCCCCCATCAACTCCATGATTTCCTTGACGATGCTCACGCCCAGCCCGGTACCTGGGATATTGCCGGATTTGTCCGCGCGGAAGAAGCGCTCACCCATGTGAGCCAGCTGCTCCGGCGTCATGCCGATACCCTGGTCGATCACGCGCACGCCTGTCCATGCCACGCCTTGTTCATCCGTCTCGACCGGGAAGCTGACGGACACAAGCCCGCCATTGGGCGAATACTTGTAGGCATTGGAGAGCACGTTCAAAAATGCCTGGCACATCTTCTGTTGATCAGCGCTGACCAGGATGGCTCCAGCGGGCCTGGCCAGCATGGGCGCATCTCGATCAGCCGGTGTCTTGAAATCGCTGACAACACCCTCTACCAATTCAACGAGATCCAGTGAGCGGCACTCGAAATCAGCGCCACGCTGGCTCTCGATGCGCGCCAGATCCAGCAGTTCGTTGATCAGCGAGATCATCACCTCGCACTGCCGGTACACCTTGCTCAGCAGGTCTTTTTGCTTCTCGGGCTTCAGGTCACGCGTCAACATCAGCTCGATGAAGCCATAGATGCTGGCCATGGGCGTGCGAAGTTCATGCGCCGCCATGGAGAGGAAGGCATTTTTCATGCGATCGACCTCGGCCTCATGGGTCACGTCCCGCACCAGCAAGAGCCTGGACACGGTGTCGCCCTGCGTTTGATACAAGCTCAAAGCCAGCATGCGCCCTGCCGGGGACTTCAACTGCAGCACCAGCTTGTGGCGAGACAGCCATGACATCGGATCGGCATCCACAGGTACGGTCATCAGGTCGTCCAACGATCGCAACTCAGGTGGATTGACACAGCGCGCAAACAGTTGCGACAGGAACTCTGCCTCATCCAGGCACAACACCGATTCGGCGGACAAGCCGGTCAGATCGGTGTAAGCCGCGCTGGCGTAGTTCACCTGCCGGTCCGCGCCAAAGGACACGAATCCATCGGGGCTCAAGCTGAAGATGGCGCTGAGTTGCTCGCTGTGCTTCTGGATGACCTCTTCGGCCAGATAACGATCATGCACATCCTGCAAGGAACCGGCCATGCGCGTGGCAAAGCCGTTCTCATCGAAGAAGGTCTTGCCTCGGCAACGCACCCACCGATAGGTGCCTGGCTTGGTTCGCAAGGGGTATGTGGCATCCAGCGGTCTGGTTCGTTTCAAGGCGCCTTCGATGGTTCGCAACACGCTGCGCTTGTGATCCGGATGCAGCAGGTTTTCAAACGCATCCAGGCCTGCCGGGAATTCGTCGATCTCGTAGCCCAGCATCCGATAAAGCTGCGGCGACCACCACATCTTGTGATCGTTCACATTGAACCAATCCCACAGCCCGTCACTGCCGCCGTCAATGGCCAACTTGTAGCGTTCGGCCATGTCTACCAGCTCCTGCTGATTGCGCTTGGCGGACGTGATGTCTGTTCGGATGGAGAGGTACTTTTCGATGCAGCCTTTCGCATCCTTCAGCGGCACCACGGTGGTCTTGAGCCAATACAGCGCGCCATCCTTGGCCCGGTTGCAGACATCCCCCTCCCAGGGCTCACCTCTTGAAATCGTCTGCCACATCTCTGTCCAGAAGGCATTGTCATGACAACCGGACCCCATTCGACTGTGTGACTGACCCAGCAGCTCATCACGGGCATAGCCGCTGACCAGACAGAACGATTCATTGACATCAATGATCATGCCGCTGGCGTCCGCCACAGACATCAGGTTGAATCGATGCAGCGTGTCCAGCAAAGTGGTGTTGTCACGCAAGGCCAGTTCGGCCCTTTGCTTGGCCGCGCTCAGATCCGAGGTCATGGCCTGCGCCAAAGCTTCAGCGCGTGCGCGCCCCAGCAACAGCAGCCACACCGTCACAGCCAGCAAACCACTGAGCATGCCTCCGGCAAAGGCAAACCACCATACGTCGGTGCTTTCGTAACGCCGTTCAAACTCCTGCGTGCTACCGATACGCAAGGTCAGGCTGTGCCCACCTATATCGAGCCTGCGAAAGGCCTCGAACTGTGGCCCGCCACTACCCAATAATCGAGGCGTGCGCGCTTGGCGCTGCTGATTCAAGCCCAGTGCAAAAACGCGCTGGTTGTTGGCCATGTCATCGCCGTCAAAGACGGACAGATCAAGCTGTTGATCGGCCACATCGCCGATCCCCCGGAAGAACTCCTCCAGCACGATAGGCGAGTAGATCAGCCCGATCAGATTGCGGCGACGATCGTCTGGCGTATCGATCTTGCTGGCCCACTTGAAGACCGGCAGAAAGTAGAGATAGCCCGCCCGATTCTTGCCGTCCTGCACCAGCGCGATGCGCGCTGTCAACGCGGCCTGCCCAGACCGCACAGCCCGCTCAACAGCCTCCCTGCGGATGCGCTCCGAGCCAATGTCGAAGCCCCATGCCTTTTCGTTGTCGGCCAAGGGTTCGATGTACTTGATGACGAACATGTCGCTGGCTGTGCCGGCCGTCCGTACCGAAAACCCTGGGGCCTCATCCCGACGCTCGGCTTCAACGAAAGCCGTCAGATCCTCGCGCTCAACGCGTTGCACGAACCCGATGCCCCGAACGCCATTCATGTCCTCCTGAATACGCCTGGACGCAACCCAGATGCGAAACGCATCCCGCTCGACGGGCGCCTGGCTGGCGTGAAAGTAGCCTCTCAGCCCCTGGAAGGTTGCCAGCGCACTCGCAAAACGCTGTGTCACGCTGGCATCGAGCTTATCCGCGTAGCGATCGAAGTTGAGGCGCGCCTCATGTCGGGCCTCCAGGGTGATCCACATGGCCCCTGTCACGGTGAGGAGCAAGCCCAGCAGCAGCGCGCCCAGGCTGGACGCCAACCCGGCCATACGACGCTCCCTTGATATCGCCAGATCCTGAGCCAGCCAACGGTGCTGAAAGGCAGTGACGGCGCCACGCAAGTTCATGGAGGCTCCTGTCTGGTGTGCGCTCAGAAGAAGTCAATGCCCTCTGGTTCGGTGGCCACCTTGGGTGCAAGCGCAGCCGGTCGCAGGGTTGGCCTGGCTGATCGAACGGGCGCAGGCTCGGCTCGCTCCGTGGTCGCAGCCAACGGAGCCCCACCCAGTTTGAACGCACTGAGCACCTCTGACATCTTGCCTGCGTGCTCCATCAACTCTGCAGCAATGCTGCTGGAGGCTTCCGCCACCGTGATGTTCTGCTGCGTCACGTCATCCAGATCCTTGACGGACTGGGTGACAACATCGATGCCACCGGCATGTTCATGAGAATCAGCAGAAAGCCGCTCGAAGACTTCCCCGACACGACGAACCGAGTCCACGATCTCATCCATGGTGGTACCTGTCAGGCTCACTTGCTCCACACCCGACTCGACGGTCTGCATGGACGAGGTGATCAGCGATTTGATCTCCCGCGCAGCTTCTGATGAGCGTAGTGCCAGGCTGCGCACTTCTGCGGCCACCACGGCAAAGCCTTTGCCCTGCTCACCAGCGCGAGCAGCCTCAACCGCAGCATTGAGCGCCAGGATATTGGTCTGAAAAGCGATGCCGTCAATCACCGAGATGATGTCCGTGATCTTGCGCGATGACTGCGCAATGGCCTGCATGGTGCCGACCACCTGCTTGACCTGCTGGCCGCCATTGTTGGCCAGATCAGTGGCCCGCGCCGCCATCGTGCGCGCCTCCATGGAGGCTTGGGCACTGGTCTGAACGATCAGATTGATCTGCTCCAGGCACATGGCCGCATCACGCAGGCCGGAGGCTGTCGTCATCGTTCGATCACTCAACTCCCTGCTGCCGTGACGCAGCACCTCCGAGGCACTCTGAACGCCGTCGATCGAGGCATGCACCTGGCGGATGGCTTCGGCCATGCGCTGCTGCACATGTTTGAGGCGCTTGCCCACAACGGAGTCCGCGCGCAAGACATCCAGATTGAGTCGAATCGGCCCGTCAAAACCCATCGCCCGAATCAAAAAATCCAACTCGAAACGCTCGGCGTCCACCTGTTCCTCGCCAAACGCCACGTAGGCAAGATAGGCGTATTGCACGATCAGCCCGCACAACATCACAGCAACGGCAGGATGTGCAGGCTGCTGCGCAACCCACAGCAACAGGAATGCGCCCAGCCCAACGCCAACGGCCGCCATCAACTGCCAACGGCGGTATTGCAACAGCAAACTGCCCAACAGAAACAGGCCGATATAGGACTCGCTTCGGAAACCGGCAATCACCATCTGACTGCAGACAAGGCCTGTGGCCGCAGCAGACAAAAGCACACGTGACCAGACTGTGCCGCGTACCAGCAAGAAGGCGCCCAAGGCAAGCAAAACACAAATGCTGGTCAGCGTCGAGGCCAGCGTCAGTTGCTGGCCGTCATGGCCCTGCACCATCACGATCAAGCCGCCAAGAACAACGGCAAACAGCATGACCGCATCCGTCTTGCGGGGGCTGTGCTTGCTCGACTTTTGACTGAAGGTACTCATGGGATCCATGCTCGATATCACTGCTTCGTCAAGTTCGGCAAATCGGCGACAAACTTGAGTCAAGCCATCAGAAATGATCGGGCCGCACCCTACGAATGCGCCCCCAAAGCCTCAGATCGCCCCCAACAAAGGCGAGCTGCCCCATGACGCGTGGGCGCGCTCGATATGGCCCGCGCCCGGCGGGCTGGTTGCGCTAGCCTGGCCAGACGATGCCGGATCCCGATACAGCACGCTGCACACGATCAGGTTCGCATTCACCTTTTGCACGCAGGCAATTTTCGGCATCATCTCCAGCGTTTCCGGGTGACAGGATTCGTACGCCACCCAATCCCGGCCTTCATCGGCAGCACGCCACAAGGCCTCGGTCAGGAGGTAACCATCGCTGGTGGTCAGCACGGGCATCGGATGGCCTGCTTCGTCGGGCTCACGCGAATTGAACGTTTGAATGCCTTCACGATTGACGCCAAACACGAACAGATCGCGATCCACGAAATCACCATTCGGATCGTTCAGGCTCGGCAGTGCGGCAGCCTCACTTGATTGAACAATCAACTCGGCCGCTTTTTGCATCAAGGCCTGAGCCTCGTCGGCACTGCCATGTGTCAGCCGCATCCCCTGTACGGACCTCGACAGGCTGGCCGCGTGGTCAAGCAAGCGATCGGTAGCCAGTTGGGTCATGCTCACCGCTTCGCGATTCTCGTCGGCAATGATCTCCAGCCCACCCAGCGCCTGGCTGACCTGTTCCAAAATGCCATACTGATGGCTGGCATTCGCCGACATGACCGTCACGCCCTGCGCCACACCTTTGACACCTTCAGCCAGGTTGGACAAGGTCTGGGTGATGTCCGACATATGCCGCACCCCATCGCTGACTTGCTGAGTGGATTGCTCGATCAATTCGCTGATCTCGGCCACGGCATGTGCGCAACGGCCAGCCAGTTGCCGCACCTCGCCAGCCACCACGGCAAAGCCGGTTCCAGCCTCTCCAGCTCGTGCGGCCTCCACCGCAGCGTTGAGCGCCAGCATGTTCGTCTGGAAGGCAATGTCTTCAATCATCCCGACGATTTCACGCATCCGCTGCGCGCCCTCTTCGATATGTGACATGGTGGCAACGGCTTGCGGCATCGACGCGCTGCGCTGTTCAGCCAGGCTGCTCACGTGGGCCACCTGATCCGACACTTGCTGCGCTGTGTTTACCCCTTGATCCAGCACACGCTGAATATGACGCACACTGTCCGTGGCTTGTTTGACACTGTTGGATTGACGCTCCGTTCGCATGGCCAGGGTCAGGGCCCCCTCGCCCAAAGCGCGTGCCGACATCGCAACCAGCACGGCATTGCTGCGAATGCTGGAGACGATGCGCGATAGCTTCACCGTCATGTGATTCAAACCAGCACCCACATGGGCCAGTTCATCGCGTCCCAGCACTTCCCGCGTATTGGTGAGATCTCCTTGACCAATATCATCGATGACGTGGGACATGGCCTTGACCGACCCCATCAAGGCCGACTGCATCGCCATGATGAGATAGCACATGCCCATGAAGGTCAGTATCGTCACGGCGATGTAGATGGCAACCACATTCTTCTGGTGCGACAAGCGGTTCTTCAGTTGCACGCCCAGGCGATCTCGCAGTGACTCATTGAGCGTCACAGCCGAATTGATCGCCTGCACGCCCCGGTCCATGAGTGCACGGACCTCGCCACGAGGCATGCTGGTTCCCACCGAACCGAGCATCTCCGATGTCACGCCCTCCAGCAAGGCCTGGGTCGTACCCCACCCCGAGGGCATTGGACTGCCGGCGCGCTCCAACGCACCCAACAACAAGGTGATGTCGCTGGCCTTGGCGCGCAATTCTTGGGCCTGGTCACGCAAAAGCAGGTCATCACCGGGAGCAAGCGAGCCACCGCCAATCGTCACCAGCGCCCGAGCACGTATCTGGGAAAAGGACTCCAGCATGGGGATATAGCGATCCACCAGCACCAGCATCAGGTAAAACGAATCGGTCTCTGGATCCAGCAGCAGCGTCGACGACTCGCCTACACGCAACTGCAACTGGCGCAGATCGGCCATCACCCGCACGTGCTGGTCATAAATGGCTTGCAACCTCAACGACGCGGCCACCGACTGATCGGATGTATCGCCCTTTTCCAGCAAGGCTGCCCAGTCCTTGCGGAACGCCTGCCAGGTCTTGCTGATATCGGGCGCGTTGCCGGCATCCAGACTGACATCCATATCCGACATCGCGCGCTGGATATCGGCATGCACCTTCTCCATCGCCCCGCCGGGAATCTCTTCTCCGGCCACTTGCAAACTGCGCAATTCCCGATGGCCCTGCAAAAGCAAGGCCAGTCGCGTGAGATCACCTACTCGTGCCAACCCAGATATCTCGCGAGAGGTCAGCTGAACCTGCTCCCAATGTTGCCTGGACGCATACACCGCCATGGCAGCAGTGATGGCAAAGGTCAGCCCGCTGATCACACTGAACTTCACCGCCAGCTTCCAGCGCCGCATGAGTCGCATACCAGGGTCCAACACCCACCGGAGAAAGCCCTTGTCCATGCTGCTACCTCAATCCTTGTTTCACG
>NZ_SCTN01000269.1 GCF_004297345.1 Aquabacterium sp.
CGGCATCCACGTCGGCAATCGAGATCAGGTTGCTGTTGCCCGATGAGAACACCAGCGTGGTGTCTTCGTTGACGCTCTGTGCGGCCGGTACCGTGTTGACCGGTGCATCGTTGACGGCATTGACCGTGATGGCGACCGTGTCGGTGTCGGTCTTGGCGCCACCGCTGCCGGCATTGCCCTGGTCGGAGGTGAGGATGGTCAGCGTGTCGCTGCCGTTGTAGTTGGCTGTGGGGCTGTAGACCAGGCCGGCCAGGGCGGTGTTGATGGCGCTGGCCGTGCCGCTGAAGGTCATGGTGGCATCGGCCGTGCCGTCACCACTGGTGAAGCTCAAGCCCGTGATGCCAGACAAGGTCAGTGCACCATGGCTGACGCTGATGGTGACCTGCATGCTGCCGCTGCCTGCGTCCACATCGGCGATCGAGATCAGGTTGCTGTTGCCCGACGAGAAAGTGAGACTGCTGTCTTCATTGACGCTTTGCGCAGCCGGCACGGTGTTGACCGGCGCATCGTTGACGGCCGTCACGGTGATGGCCACGGTATCGGTGTCGGTCTTGGTGCCGCCGCTGCCGGTGTTGCCCAGATCAGAGGTGAGGATGGTCAGCGTGTCGCTGCCGTTGTAGTTGGCGGTTGGCGCGTAAGTCAGGCCTGCCAGGGCAGTATTGATGGCGCTGGCCGTGCCGGTGAAGGTCATGGTGGCATCGGCCGAGCCATCCCCGCTGGTGAAACTCAGTCCCGTGAGGCCGGAGAGTGTCAGCGTGCCGTTGGTGACGGTTAGCGTGACCTGCATGTTGCCGCTGGCCGCATCCACATCCGAGACCGAGATCAGGTTGCCGTTGCCCGACGAGAAGGTCAGGTTGGTGTCTTCGTTGGTGGTCTGTGCGGTGGGCACGTTGTTGACCGGTGCATCGTTGACGGCGTTGACGGTGATGGCGACCGTGTCGCTGTCGGTGAGGGTGCCGCCGCTGCCGGTGTTGCCCAGGTCGGAGGTCAGGATGGTGAGCGAGGCTGCGCCGTTGTAGTTGGCAGTCGGGCTGTAGCCCATGCCGGCCAGGGCGGTGTTGATGGCGCTGACAGTACCTGTGAAGGTCATGGTGGCATCGGACGTGCCATCACCCACAGTGAAGCTCAGGCCAGTGATGCCCGATAGCGTCAGCGTACCGTTGGTGACAGTGAGCGTGACCTGCACATTGCTGCTGCCGGCATCCACGTCGGCAATCGAGATCAGGTTGCTGTTGCCCGATGAGAACACCAGCGTGGTGTCTTCGTTGACGCTCTGTGCGGCCGGTACCGTGTTGACTGGCGCATCGTTGACCGAGGTGACCGTGACTGACACGTCATTGTTGGCGCTGGTCTGGCCCAGCGCGTTGGTCGCCACGAAGCGCACGGTGCGCGTACTGGTTGATGGGGTCGAAGTATTGGTGTTCTGGTAGGTGATGTTCTTTAGCAGCGCCGTAACTGCGGCGTCAGTGGCATTGCTGTTGAGCGTGATCACCAGGTTGGCGCCACTCGTGCCGCCGGCATAGGTGCCGATGGTGGTGCCCGCATACGTCACGTTGCTGCCGCTGATTCCGATCTGACCTGATCCCGTGCCTTGATTGCGGATGGCCAGCACATCCTCCGCTGCTGTGCTGCCCGCCGTGAACGACACCGTGAGGTTGCCGCCGTTGTAGAGCGTCTGGTCGCCCATCGCTATGGTGGCGCTGGTGCCCTGGTCGATGATCTGGGCGGACTGGTCTTCCGTGAAGGCCAGCGTATCGCCCGACAGGTTCGCGATCACCGGCGCGTTCTGGAACCACACGTAGGTGAAGTTCTCGCGGTAGTAGAAGATGGTGTTGTTGTCCAGTTCGGTGACCGTGCCCCAGGCGCTGCCGTCCCAGGCCACGAAGTTCAGGTCATAGGCGTTGTCCTGCACGCCCAGCATGATGGTGTTGGAGTACGGGTCCGAGTACAGCTTGATGATGTAGGGTATGTCCGTGCCGCCAATACTGGGGCCAGTGCCTTCGGCTGACCAGCCGCCGCCGCTTGTCCAGGTGCGGTAGTAAACGTTGGGCCCTGCGGATTTGCCATACACGGCCAGCAGGTCGCCCGACTGGCTTTCAAACGCCACAGCCATGGTGGCGTGGTGATCGGGGATGTCCAGACCAGAGGTGGTCGCCAACTGGGTGGAGCCCCAACTGCTGCCGTCCCACACAGCCAGCCAGGTTTCGTTGGCGGCGTCCTTGGCGGCAATCGCAATGCGGTTGCTGCCAGGATCTGACGCGATGGCCGTGTTGTAGAGATCAGAGCCTGCCGTGACGCCCGCAGGTGCCGTGACCGTGCCTTCGCTGCCCCAACTGCTGCCGTTCCACATACGGTACTGCACGCTTGATGAGTCCGACGCTGAGTTGTCGTAGATAACCATGGCGTGGCCGCTGTGCTGCTCGTACGCCACGTTCAACTCGAAGTACTGCTTGTTGCTGTTGGAGCCCAACGTCTGCGCATTGCCCCAGCTGCTGCCATTCCACACGATGGCGTACTGGTTGCTGCTACCCGCCGTGGTCTCGACGCCCAGCACCATGTCATGGCCAATCGGGTTGGCTGCCAGCTTCATGTGCACCGGCTCGCCGCTGATGGGGGCGGTGATGGTGTTGATGGCGGACCAGCTCGTGCCGTTCCACGTTGCGTAAGACAGGCCCGTTGTGCCGGTGTTGCCGTTATCCCAGACCACCATCGCATCGCCGCTGATCTGATCGTAGGCCAGGGCAAAGCTGTCGTACATGGAGGCCGTTGCGCTGGGGCTGGCAATGGGGATGGACAGCACGGACGACCAGGCGCTGCCATTCCAGATGCCCGCCAGAATCCTGCCTGAAGCGTCTGCCGATCCGATGAACAGGATCTCGTTGCGTGTTGGCGATTCGGCCGCCGTGATCATCGAGATGTCGTCGTTGAGATTCAGACCATCCGTGCCGATGCCGCCGAAGCCTGCGGCACTCCAGTCTGCATAGCTTTGATAAAAGCGGTCGTTGTTGTTCCAGATCACGCGGCCACGCGGCGCATTGGCGGGGGCCACGGCCTGCACCGCTTTGGAAAATTCCGAAGCGCCGATGTAGGATGTTTCGATGTTGGCCACGGCACTGACCCAGTCCCCCACGCTCACGCCTGTGACAGTCAGCGAGAAGGTCGCATCACCTGTACCCGCTACCGTGGTAACCTGAGCCGCGCCCAGGTAGGTCTTGCCTTGCCCGTAGCCCGTGGCATCCTTGGTGGGGCTGGCGAAGAGTTCGATGTAGATCGTATCTGGGCCCTGGTACCAGTCGATCGAACCGGTGATCGTGGTCGTGCTACCGTTGGTCACGACCGATGTGATGACCGGGTAGTTGTTCAGGTAGTTGGCCCCACCGTCGCCATCGTTGTAGTCATTGGCTGTGACGCCATCATTGCCTTGGTCGATGCCAATACCTGTGTTGCTGTAGATCGAGTTGCGGTAAAACAGGTTGCCTGTGCCGCCCACAATCGCAATGCCTGCGCCGCCATTGCCCGCGATGATGTTGCCATCACCCGATGTCTTGCCGCCCACGATGGTGCCCGTGGCGTTGATGTAGATGCCAGCCAGGGTGTTGCCCAGCAGCGTGACGCCGTCTGCGCCAACACCGATGTAGTTGCCCTTGATGACATGGGCGTAGCTGGTTTCTACATCGATGCCGTAAGACGTGTTGCCCGAGATGATGTTGCGGTAGCTGCTGCCGTTGCCGCCGATGGTCGAGATACCGCCCGTGCGCAGCTCGATGCCAGAGCCTGTGTTGGCCAGCTTGGCCGTGCCCGTGGCATTCAGACCGATGATGTTGCCCAGCACAGTGACACCACTGTTGGCCGCATAGATGCCGCCCAGGTCATTGCCCGAGATCAGGTTGCCTGCGCCGGTTGTCGTGCCGCCGATCGTGGCCGTTCCCGCGTCATCCAGGTAGATGCCGTAACGCGTGTTGCCCAGGTCTACCGTGCCGGTCACGTCTGTGCCGATGTAGTTGCCCTGGATCGTGACCGTGCCCGTGGTGGTCACCCAGATGCCCTCGCGCACATGTCCGGAGATCACATTGCCAGAGCCCGTCGCTGTGCCACCAATCGTCACGTTGGTGGACGAGGTCTCGATCATGATCCCGTAGTTCGGGTTGGTGGTGCTGAAGACCGATGTGCCTGCGGCGTTCAGACCGATGTAGTTGCCTTTGACGACCGTGCCATCGGCGCCGGTGGCCATGTAAATGTTGTAGCCACCTGAGTTGCCGGAGATCACATTGCGGTCTGCCGCTGTGGTGCCACCGATCACCGTGTTGGCGCCATAGGTGACGATGCCCGCCGTAGCATTGCCAAAACCCACGCCCTTGTTGCTGCCATCGGCATTGAAGCTGCCGATGAAGTTGCCCACGATGGTGTTGTTGTCCGAGCCCGGCTCCACGTAGATGCCGTAGGCCGTGAAGTTGCGGATCAACAGGCCACGGATGGTGCTGCCATCGGCCGTATTGTTAAGGTCCAGCCCGAAGGCAGCGGCGTCGTTGCCGTCCAGCACCACGGTGTGCACGCCGCCAGCCACATAGCCGCTTTGCGTCGAGGCGTTGATGTTGACGGCCTGCGTGATAGTCGGCAAGGCACTGGTGGCTGTGATCGTGTACTCGCCATAGCTGCCTGTGGCCCCGGTGATGGCAAAGGAAATGGTGTCCGTGCCAGCCGTGTTGTTGGCTGCAATGATGGCCTCTCGCAAGGAGACCTTGCCGTCGGTGCCGCCGCTGATGGCGTTGAGTTGCTCGGCGGTGAAGCTGCTCAGCGAAGTGTCGTTGGTGTCTGCTGTGGTGGTCACCACCAATGCAGACGACACATCGGTCACGGTCACGCTGATGGTCTGCGTGTCAGTCAGGCTGCCGTCACTGGCCTGAACCGTCACCACATAGACGTTGTCGGCATTGCTGTCTGTCGGTGCTTCGTAATCGGGCGCGGCAGCAAAGGTCAGCACGCCTGTGCTGCTGTTGATGCTGAACTTGGCGCCATCACCACCCGCCACGATCGAGTAGGTGCGGGCCGTACCTTCCGCATCGGTGGATGTCACTGTGGTGACCGAAGTCAACGTTTCTGCCACGCTGATGGAGGCCGTGGCGCCGCCGCCATCGCTGGTGATCACGGGCGCATCGTTGACGCGCGTGACGGTAAGTGTTGTGGTCGCTGTGGCGCTGTTGCCGCCGTAGGGATCGGTTGCCACGACCGTGATGGATCGGTTGGTCGTGTTGGGATTGTCCGAGGTGTTGTTGTAAAGGATGCTGCGCAGCACCGTCTGGTAGTTCGCCGCTGTATCACTGCCAGACAGGCTCAATACGCCGGTTCCGCTGTTGTACGCTGCTGTGATGTTGGTGCCGGTGGTGGTGGCGGAGAGCGACTCTGCTGCGCCATCGAGCGGGTTGGTGAGTGTCACCGTCATGCCCGACAAGTTGCTGCTGAAGGCGTTGACACCACCCGTCACCGTGGCATCTGTGTCCGCAATCTTGATGGGGGTCTGTTCGACGAAGGCGGCTGAGTAGTTGCTGCCACTGGCGCCTGAACTGTTGTTGGCGTCCAGGTCCAGCGAAGGCGGTGAAGGCGCGGTGTATGTGATGGCCAGGGTAGGACGGTTGGCGGCCGTGGCGTCTTCCGATGAAGAGAAGCTGGCTTTGGACGAGTTGTCATTGCAGAACAGGTACCAGCCCTGGTTGCTGCTGGTGCCATTGATCCAGGATTGCACCGTATTGATCATGGCATGACCGGCGGTGGAGAACGTGAAGGAGTACGAACCAGTCCCGTTGTCCGCGAAGCTGAAGTCAGCTGTTGACACGTACTCTGCACCGTCTACGCCGCTGCCCATCGAGTTGTAGGTTGACGTGTCGGTCCAGGCGCTCAGCATCTGGTACAGGCTGAACGTGGGGTTTGTGAATGTGGGTGACGCTGTCATGTTCAGCGTCAGGGTGACACTGGTAACCACGGAACCCAGAGGTACCTGGTTGGCGCCTGATCCAGTCAGGTTGTCGAACTTGAGCAGGGTTTGGAAAGGATCTTGTGTCGTGGCGCGACCGGCACTCAGCGTGGTGCTTGTGCTGTAGTCCGTGGTGGGAGCCAGCAAGGCCAGATAGGTGTCGCTCGTACCGGTGTAGCCATTGAGGCCATCGCGCAGCGTGAGCGTGGTTAGCACATGATCCCACTGCGGAAAGGTGGCGCTGGGCTGAAAGAGGAGGGACTGGATCGTGCCAGTCTGGTACTCCAGCGACCAATTGCCGCCCAGTGTCGCTGCACCGGTTTTGTCCTCGCTGGCTGCTACGTCGGCACCAGTCAGGAGCGACAGGTCCTGGATGAAATGCTGCCCGACGGCCGTTTGTGCCACGTCGCAGCCATAGATCAGGATGTCGGCATCCTCTGTCAGGGCGCTTTGCCAATTGCTCAGTGCTTGCAGGTGGCTGGGCAGCGTGGCTTGGTTGAGCCATGTGCTACCCAGTTGCACGTTGCCGTCCGAGCCGTGGCTGATGATGTGCAGGGCAGATACATCATGGCGGCCCTGCAAGACCTCGGTGATTTGGGTGACACCATCCTGGTCAGCGCTCAGCCAGTGGATCTCCAGCGTGTGCGAGCCATCTTGCTGCGCCACGATCTGCTGCATCAGCGCCTGTGCTTCCGGCACACTCGCATCGACAAACACCAGTTCGGCTGGGGCGGTTGTGGCGCTGGTCTGGCTCTCCTGGGTAGTTTGGGTTTGCGCTTGCGTTGGCATTGGCGCAGCAGGCGGTATCACTTGCTGAATGGCGCCGCTCAGGTCCGCTGCCGGTGTGGCTGTGGGATCAATGGCCAGCACGCCAGCCGCATCCGCGCTGAACAGAATGCGTGGTTCCAGCTCTTCCATCTGACCGTCAAAACGCGCTTCGTCCGGGCGAGGCGCCTTGGGCGTGTTGAGGCGGGCGAGCAGCGACCGGGCCTTGCTAAACATGCAGCCCTCCAGCCGTACCAATACGGCTTCTCGCCTCGACCGACGCGACATTGCTCATACCAGACCCGATCAGCGCACAGACCCCAAAGCCATCTTGGGGGTGTATAGACATCTTGCAGGTTCCGGTGGGCGTTTAATGCCTTGAAAAGCGTGACGATGTCACGGTTATCCAAAGCCAATGCCCTTGGAATTTTTGGGGAAATTTCTGGCGCGATCGCTCAAGTCAGGCCGTTCACCTGACGAAAAAGCCGAATGCTCCACCGTTTGGCCGCCGCATGACCTTGTCCGCTTCCTCTCTGACATCGACCTGTCAGCCAGAACTGGCTGACAGGGACGTGGAGGAATTGCGCCGCCGGGGTCTCAAGCGCTTCTGGCTGGCCTGGCCCGCGTACGTCGCCGTTCTGGTCTTGTTGTGCGTGGGTGTCTATGTGGGTTCGGTCAAGTCCGGTGTCGCCATGCTCATCAGCGTGGGCACGGTGTTGTCGCTTGGTCTGATTTACCTGACCTTGCGCATGGGTTGGGCCGTGCGTTCGCAGGATCCCATGCTGGCGTTCACGCAGTCCTCATTCAGCATCGCGTTGGTGGCGATTGGCTATGCCATGTTGGACGATCTGCGCAGCACTGCCTTGTTGTGGTTGAGCGTGATCGTCGTGTTTGACCTTTGGCGGCTGCCTCGTCGGCAGGTGCGACTGGCCATGGTGATGTGCCTGGTGTTGCCGATGCTGGCAACCGTCTCGCGCTATTACTGGCATCCCGAGCCGATGAACTGGGTGCACGAGCTATTCACCTTGTTGATATTGGCTGTGGTCTTGCCAGTGCTCTACGCCGTGTCAGGGCAGGCGCGGGCGGCCAGATCAAGGCACGCTCGCCAGAAGCAGCAAATGGCCGAGACCTTGGCGCGTTTGCATGAGTTCTCCATCCGGGATGGATTGACCGGGCTCTATAACCGGCGCCATATGCTGACCTTGCTGGAGGACGAAACCCGGCGCAGCCGTCGCAATGGTCGCCCCTTTACGCTGGCCTTGTTGGATCTCGACTTCTTCAAGCACGTCAATGACGAGCACGGGCATGCCACGGGCGATATCGTCCTCAAGACATTTGCGCGCATCGCGCGGGACGTGTTGCCTGACAGCGCCGACATGTTGGGCCGCTGGGGTGGGGAAGAATTCCTGCTCTTGCAGTCGGAAACTGATGCGGCGCAAGCACTGGCGGATCTGAACCGTTTGCGTCAGGCCTGTCGTGAGCACGAGTGGTCGCAATATGCGCCAGGCTTGCGGGTAACGTTCTCTGCGGGCGTTTGCCAGCATCAGCGGCAGGATCAACTCGACCACAGCCTGGAGTTGGCCGATCGTGCCTTGTACCAGGCCAAGGCGGAAGGCCGTGACAGGGTGTCGGTTCATGGCGGGGTGGATCTTGCCCTTGTGGGTGTTGATGGCATAGCCGGCATGTCTCGCCGTCTGGAACGTGGCCCGTCCGTAGCCGCTGCATCCTGCGCACCGGCCTCGGATGGCGCCACCTGGACGGATCTCGTCATGGATGATCTCGACGAGAAAGTCAGCGCGCTCGACAAGCATGAGCCCGCGCACGGCTGGCGTCATCGTCTGCTTAACCTGTTGTGCGGCTCAAACCAGAAGCTGCGGCCCGCCATGGCCATGTGTGTGCTCAGCCTGTGCGTTTACCTGACGTCCATCGCGGGCTTCATGTTCTACGTGATGCCATCCGGGCTGTTGACCCGTGTGCAGGGTATGGGCTTCGTGCTGCATAACATCCTGGCCATCGTGGTGCCCTTTGTCTTGCTGCGATCTGGCGTGACGGTCAACTGGAAGGATCCTTCGTTTGTGATGCCTCAGGTCTTGTGGGGCGGCACAGGCGTCATCATTGGATACGGCATGATGCCTACGACCAGCCCCAGTACGCTGCAGATGATCTGTCTGAGCCTGGTCTTCGGCTTCACCAGCTTGAAGCCCCTTCAGGCCGTATGGGTGGGGCGCTATTACCTGGCCATGATGCTGGGTGTGTGGGTCGTGCGCGCCTTGAGTGATGTCGTTGGTTTCATGCCTCGTCGGGAAGGGCTCGAAGTGGCCATGACTTGCCTGGTCCTGTGGATCCTGACCCTGCAGTCCACCCGTCTGAGCGCCATTCGCCTCAAGGTCAGGGCGGAAAAGCGCGAGTTGATCCAGGCCACTGAACGCGTGAGTCAGGTCATGGTGCGCGATACCTTGACGGACTTGTTCAATCGCCAATACATGCAGATCCTGCTGGACCGCGAATGTGTACGGCATCAACGATCAGGCAAGTCTTTCAGCGTGGCGCTGATTGACCTGGATCATTTCAAGGCCATCAACGACACCTATGGACATGGCGTGGGTGACGAAGTGCTGGTCGGCTTTGCTCAGGCGGCGCGCAATCATCTGCGCGACAGCGATGTGCTGTGCCGCTGGGGTGGCGAAGAGTTCCTGGTGCTGTTGGTGGGTGCCGATCCCGGCGCCAATGGTGTGATGGCCATGGGGCGTTTGCGTGATGCCATGGCTTCCCACGATATGACGTTGGTCGACTCGAGCCTGAAGGTCACGTTTTCAGCCGGTGTGGCTGAACACCTGCCGGGCGAGCCCATCGCTCGCACACTGCAGCGCGCGGACGAGGCGCTCTACGCAGCCAAGGCTGCAGGCCGGGATCGTTGCGAACTGGCTGCTTGAGGGCGACCAGTTCAGTCCCAGCGGCGATGGCGCCGCCAACCGGGTTCATAGGGCTCTTCGTACACAGGTTCTGGCGTGGGCGCATACACCGCTGGTGCCATCACGGGGGCGGGTGCCACAGCCGGGGTCAGGCTCACCTGAACCGGGATGGTGGCACCTGGTTCTTGCCCCATCTGCGTGTTGAAACGCTGGCCCGCGAACTCGTACACCACGTTGTAGGCCATGACGCGGTTTTCGTACTCGGCTTGTTGATCGCAGCGGCGTACCGAGCTGGTCGTGCCCTGGCGGCCGTCGTTCTCGATGTGATCTCCTGCAATCGCGCCGCCAAAGATGCCCAGGCCGGTGGCCAGTGCCTTGCCTGCGCCTTTACCCACCGAGTTGCCAATCACGCCGCCGGCAATGGCACCCATGACGGCACCGGCGCCGGAGGAGCGCGGCGGGTTCTGGCGCAGTTCGTCATAGCAGACCTGGCGGGGCACGGCCACCTGACCGATCACCGGTGTGGCCGACACGACCTTGGCCTGCACCGTCATCGTCGTGGTGGAGGGCGCCCCCACGACGTCGCCCACACGAGGGCCGGCGCACGCGGCCGTGGACAAGGCCAGCGCGGTGAGCGCGAGGGCGTTGGCGTGGCGGGGAAGGGCGGATGGCTTGCGCATGTGAGTCTCCTGATCCGGGCTGCTGGGCCCGTGCTGATCTCAACGGATCAGCCTGTTCGCCTGCTGACCTGCCCCGTGTGAAGTTCGCGTAAAGGCCTGCGAAAGCTGCGGGATAGCGCGTTGATGCGGCCGGTCTGGATACTGAGGGGCGGCAAGGCGTAAAATACGCGGTTTCGTCTCTATCAACCGATTCGACCATGTCCAAAACAGCCAAGCCAGCCCGCGCCGCCAAGCCGGCCAAGGTTTCCAAGGCCGCAGCCAACGCCACTGCACCAGCTGCCGCTCCCGTGGCCGCCACCAAGGCATCTGCTGCCGGCGCTCAGAAAGTCAAGAAAGTTGTCCTGGCCTACTCCGGCGGTCTGGACACCTCCATCATCCTGAAGTGGCTGCAGGACGAGTACAACTGCGAAGTGGTCACCTTCACGGCTGACATCGGCCAGGGCGAAGAGATCGAACCCGCACGCGCCAAGGCCCTGAAGATGGGCATCAAGCCCGAGAACATCTTCATCGAAGACCTGCGCGAAGAATTCGTGCGCGACTTCGTGTTCCCCATGTTCCGCGCCAACGCGCTGTACGAAGGCGAATACCTGCTGGGCACATCCATCGCTCGCCCCCTGATCGCCAAGCGCCTGATCGAGATCGCCAAGAAGACCAAGGGCGACGCCATTTCGCACGGCGCTACCGGCAAGGGCAATGACCAGGTTCGTTTCGAACTGGGCGCTTACGCACTGCTGCCTGGTGTCAAGGTGATCGCACCGTGGCGCGAATGGGATCTGCTGAGCCGCGAAAAGCTGCTGGCTTACGCCGACAAGCACGGCATCCCCGTGGACTTCAAGAAGCGCAAGGGCGGCGCCCCTTACTCGATGGACGCCAACTTGCTGCACATCAGCTACGAAGGCGGCGTGCTGGAAGATCCGAACTTCGAGCCAGAAGCCAATATGTGGCGCCTGACCAATTCGCCCGAGAAGGCACCAGGCAAGGCCCAAGTGATCGAGCTGACCTACGCCAAGGGTGACGTGGTCGCCATCGACGGCGTGAAGATGTCGCCCGCCACCGTGCTGACCAAGCTGAACGAAATCGGCGGCAAGCATGGCATCGGCCGCCTGGACAAGGTCGAGAACCGCTACGTCGGCATGAAGAGCCGCGGCTGCTACGAAACCCCTGGCGGCACCATCCTGCTGAGCGGCCACCGTGCCATCGAATCCATCACCCTGGACCGCGAAGTCCTGGCGCTGAAGGATGACCTGATGCCGCGTTACGCCCGCATGATCTACAACGGCTACTGGTTCAGCCCCGAGCGCGAACTGCTGCAAGGCCTGATCGACAAGAGCCAGGAAACCGTCAACGGTACCGTCAAGCTCAAGCTGTACAAGGGCACCATCCTGGTCGTGGGCCGCGAGTCCAAGACCGACAGCCTGTTCGATGCCAAGATCTCGACCTTCGACGACGATGGCGGCGCCTACAACCAGGCTGACGCAGCCGGCTTCATCAAGCTCAACGCCCTGCGTCTGCGCATTGGTGCCAATGTGAAGGCTGCTCGCGCTGCTTCGGCCAAGCCTGCTCGCAAGGCCGCCGGCAAAACGGCTGCCAAGAAGACTGCCGCGAAGCCTGCTGCCAAGCCCGCAGCCAAGAAGGCCGTCGCCAAGAAGGCTGCCAAGTAAATCTGATTGAAGGGTCGGTGCCTCAGGGCATCGGCCTTATCCATTTTCTGGAGACACCAAGATGACCACCACCACTCTGGCTGGCACCGTTGCCACACAAGCCAATGTGTACTTTGACGGCAAGTGCGTCTCGCACACCGTGACCCTGGCTGACGGCGTTCGCAAGTCCGTTGGCGTGATCCTGCCTGCTGCCTTGACCTTCAACACGGGCGCACCCGAGATCATGGAGACCGTGGCTGGCCGTTGCAGCATCAAGCTCAAGGGCGAGACCGAATGGAAGAGCTACGGCCCGGGCGAAAGCTACAACGTGCCTGGTAATTCCTCGTTCGAGATCAAGGTGGAAGGCGAGCCTTACCACTACATCTGCCACTTCGGCTGAGCGATGAAATTGGCTTGATGCCAAAGAAAAAGCCTCCTGAACAAGGAGGCTTTTTTCATGGTGATTGCGCTGATCAGAAGATGATCAGAATTTGGGCTCAGGCATGTCTTCCATCTTGGCCGGCTGGCACGTCATGGCCATGGTGCCCAGAGAGTCGTCATTGAAGTCCAGCAACTCACCTTCGAGCTCGCCGTTCTGGCGATCCACCGA